>WJJU01000305.1 GCA_014729595.1 Chitinivibrionales bacterium | reverse complement strand
GGCTATGCGATGACCACGAATCATCGAATAGCTCACATCGGAAATCCAACGATCGGTAAGATCCGAACGTTTTCCGCCCGAACCCACAAAATCGGGAGAACGTCTGCGAAGTGGTGCATCGAGAACAATCGTTTTCGTAACCTGAGGCAAAAAGCGAACCCGAACCTCTCCTTTCGGCGGTACACCGACATGCACGGACCTACCGGGGATAACAGGCTCACCCGTCTCACCGATGTCGGTGTTGGCGTCGGCAAACAGAAGGTCGACATAGTCCCCGTCGGGCGAGGAAATTTTGTCGACACTCAGCTTCTCAAGTTGAAAATCAAACGCAAAACGAGAGGCACTGTTTTCCGTCACACTCACCGCCGAAAAGGTTTTGCCGCAGAATAAAACAACCGCGACCATCGCCGCGGCTACGCACGGCCCACACAAGGTACTGCTTTGTTTTTTCTTCATAGTTCCACACTAAGCTGTAACCGGTTTCGCCACAAAGCTTCGCTTCTCTATATACGTCCGAACCGGTCATCGAATTGCCGAACTCAGGCGGCAATGAAAACAAGAGTGCACGAAACCGTTTTTTTGCGTATCCCCTTATTCGAATCTTTTTCTCAAGAGCCTTCGCTCATATCGAGACTTCGATAAGCCGTTCGTTCATACGAGGAACGTGTTGAGGTTCATTGGCGTTCCGCGACATGCGACGAGCCGTGCCGTCACCAAATACCCCGAGCCCCTATTTGGCCGACAGCTTGGCCGCCTCCTTTTTGATCGCATTTACCATAGTGGTTTGTTCCCACGTGAAGTTTCTATTGCTGCGTCCGAAATGGCCGTTTCCGGCAGTTTCGCGGTATATCGGGCGCCGAAGATCAAGATCCTTAATAATGGCGGCCGGTCTTAGATCGAAGACATTTTCGATGATCTTGCCGATATGGTGATCCGGGAGTACGCCGGTGCCCATGGTATCGACATGAATCGAAATAGGTTTGGCTACACCGATCGCATACGCAACCTGCACTTCGCAATGAGTGGCGAGTTTTGAAGCCACAATATTTTTGGCAACCCACCGAGCCGCATAGGCGCCACTCCGGTCTACCTTGGAAGGATCTTTTCCGGAAAATGCTCCTCCACCGTGAGCACCGTAGCCCCCATAGGTGTCGACAATGATCTTGCGACCGGTCAAGCCGCAATCCCCCTTGGGGCCGCCGACCACGAACCGACCGGTGGGGTTGACATGGTAAATGGTTTTATTGTCGAGATACTTGGCGGGAATGACCTTTTTAACAACTTTTTCCATAATGGTCTTGCGCAGAGATGAATATTTAACCTCCGGTGCGTGTTGAGTGGATACGACAACGGTGTGAACCCGTAACGGTTTGTACCCTTCGTACTCGATTGTCACTTGAGATTTCGAGTCGGGGCGAAGCCAGGGGATAGTATTTTTTTCACGGGCACGTGACAACTCCTCCACCAACCGATGCGCCAAATGAATGCCCAGCGGCATAAGTGCGCGCGTTTCGTTGCAGGCATAGCCGAACATGAGGCCTTGGTCACCGGCCCCCTGCTCCTTATGCAAGCCTTGCCCTACGGTTACACCTTGGGCAATGTCGGGCGACTGCTTATCGAGTGACACCATTACGGCGCAATTTTCGTAGTCGAAGCCCAAAGAAGGATCGGTATAGCCGATACCCCGAATCGTCTCACGTACAACACCGGGGATATCCACAACCGCCTTGCTGGTGATCTCTCCCGCCACAACGGCAAGACCGGTGGTCACCATTGTCTCACAAGCCACGCGGGAATTCGGATCTTGCGCCAACATGGCATCGAGAATAGCATCGGATATTTGGTCGGCGACCTTATCCGGATGTCCCCGCGATACACTTTCAGAGGTAAAAAGGCGTCTCATTGTGCCTCCTGTGGGTAGATGTCGCCGGGCTCACCGAGCGGACGACGTCCTGCTTCGCCGGTCGTTAGCAACTCAATATACTTCTTACTGAAAAAAGCGAACAAGTTCCCTTTTCGAGAGGATCAAAGGCAAGTCCCCCCATCAAAACGATTGGCGGGAAGAGCGAAGGCGCGGTAAATAAAAAACAGGCGGCTCATACAATCATATCAATATCGCCGATCATTGGCCGACAACCTTTCACCAACACCGTACCCCGTCCGAGCCGCCACCCGGACGGCATCTTCAACAATGCGCCGCAGATTGGAACGTATCGGTGTCCAGTCGAGAATTTCACGAGCCACGTCCGAGGCGGCGACGGCCTCCGGCGGATCCCCAATGCGCCGTTGACCAATCTCATAGGCAACCATAGTTCCCGTCACTTCTTCGACCATGTCAATGACTTGACGCACCGAAACACCCGTGCCGGCGCCTAAATTGCATGCAAATGAATCTCCCCCACCGATAAGCCGCCGAACCGCTTGCACGTGAGCGTCGGCCAAATCGCAGACATGCACATAGTCCCGCACGCAGGTCCCGTCATCGGTGGGATAATCGTCGCCCAAAATTTTCAGGTGTTCACCGCCGCATGTGGCCCGAATGGCAAGGGGTATTAAATGCGTTTCGGGGTCATGGTGCTCCCAAGCTTCTCCGTCGGGATCCGCACCGGCGGCGTTGAAGTAGCGCAAAAGAGCATAACGCATGCCGTGCCCCACTGCATAGTCCTTGATACTACGCTCACCGGTCAATTTCGTGTTCCCATAGGGACTGATCGGGATCTGGGGTTGCGTTTCGCGGATGGGTATCGCTTGAGGTATTCCGTAGGTGGCGCAACTGCTCGAAAAGACTATGTTGCGCACACCATTAGTGACCATGGC
>WJJU01000304.1 GCA_014729595.1 Chitinivibrionales bacterium | reverse complement strand
GAGCTGATCCTTACCTTGCGTAACGGATGTGAGGCGCCCGATAAAGATATCAATAAGCGTTTTATCGACGTGCTCAGCGAACGGTTTCCGGTTTCCGGGACGATTGGGGAATCTCCCGATGAGCATCCTAGAATCGTCGCGTTCGTAGGACCAACGGGTGCCGGTAAAACAACCACTCTGGCAAAATTGGCCGCCCATTACGGCCTCAGTCGTCGAGTCATGACTTCGATCATTACCGCCGACACCTATCGCATAGCGGCGATCGATCAGATCCGTACTTTCGCCGATATCGTTGGTATAGGGCTTCAGGTAATTTTCTCGCCCGAAGAAGCGCGGGGGGCGCTGGAGGCGTGCGAAAATGATGATGTGGTGCTGGTTGATACGGCGGGAAGGAGTCAGCGCAACAAGGAGCACATGCGCGATTTGGAATCATTCCTGGAAATGCTCAGACCCGACGAAACGCACTTGGTGTTGAGCGCCGCAACCAAGGAATCCGACCTTGTCGATACGATCAAGCGCTATCGAGAGCTGGGAGTTAATCGACTGCTGTTCACAAAACTCGATGAAACCGTAAGATTGGGCAATGTTTTCAATGTAGTCAGTCGATCCGGTATTCCGGTTTCATATTTCACCTTTGGCCAAAGCGTACCGGACGACATCGAGTTGGCGCAGCCGGGACGGTTCGTGCAGCGGCTGTGGGAGGGAAGTTCCGCATGATGGCAGATCAGGCCCGGAGGCTTCGCGAATTGGCCCAAGAGAAGGTCGGTTCTCCGGCCCGCGGCAAAGCGACGTCTGGCGGGAATCGCGGAAGGATTTGCAGGAGCATTGCGGTTACCAGCGGCAAGGGAGGAGTCGGGAAATCCAATGTTTCGTTATCGTTGGCTGTCGCGCTGTCCCAAATGCGGAAAAAAACCTTGCTGTTCGATGCCGATCTGGGGCTTGCCAATATTCACATTCTCCTTGGACTGGCCCCTAAGCATAACCTGCTTCATGTGGTAAATGGCGCGTGTTCGATCGAGGATGCTTTGTGTGCGGGTCCCGAGGGCGTCACAATATTACCCGGTTCATCCGGAATCGCGGCAATGGCTGATCTCGAGCGATATCGCCTTGAGGAATTGCAAAGAAAACTCTCACGCATCGAAGAATCTTACGATTTTATGATAATCGACGGCGGGGCGGGGATCGGTAAGAATACGATGCTAATGTCGAGTAGCGCCGGGACGGCGCTCCTTGTTCTCACTCCGGAACCAACGGCTTTGGCGGATGTATATGCGACGGCGAAAGTGTTGGTGTCAATGGGAGTGACGGATCTCCAGGTTTTGGTCAATATGGCCGGCAATGAGCGGGAGGGACGCGAGATATTCGAGAAATTGCGGGGGCTTGTGCGCAACTTTTTGCGGCGGGAGATTCGGCTGTCGGGCATTATTCCATTTGATCGCGATGTGCCCAAAATGGTACGCATGCAGCGCAACCCCATGCAGAGTAAGCCTTCTTCACGTTTCGCCGCCGGCATACAAGGGTACGCCCGCGCGCTCTGCGGGACGTCCCCCGGCAGGGTGGGCTTTTTCGATAGGCTGTTGGCGGGAATTGGGAAAGGATCCCCGGACGGCGAGAATGAGCTATGAGCAGGTCGGGATTCATTCGGCAAATTGAGTGGCTCGGACCATAACTCTTGTTTTCTTACGGCATATAAGATGTAAGGCCTTTTAAAACGAAGAAAATCATGGTATACTGGATAAAGCGCCTGGCCAACATCCTGGCCGTATCCGCCTTTTTCGTTATCTTCTTTGCCGGAATCAATCCGGTGAATCCGTTCGATATGTTGGCGGCTTTGGCGGTGATGCTGCGGGGAGTACTTGGGGCCTCGTTGTTTTGGTTCGGCGGTTTCGTGATCGGCGATATTATTCTGAAGGGAGTGGTGGAAGATATCCCCGATGAAACGATCGATGTGTTGGAGGGAGGAATGTTGCAGAGGGTTCGGGAATCGAAAGCCGTACGGGAGAACGCGATCCTCAAACCGGAGGATGACGCCGAAGATGACGCCGGTACCGACAAAAAGAAATCAAAGCCGAGGAAGAAGGGACGATGAGTCCGGTACACTCAAAAATTGCGAGTGCCGGCGACCCACCGCGAAAATCGGTATGCCGACTGTCGGGCGGGGCGAGCGGTAGTGACCGCACGGGCGATGCCGCGAGCAAACGACCTGTTGGTACGACAATAGTGAAAAGAGTTAAATTCATATAGTATGGCCACCCTCCGGTCTGGAGGCTGAGGAAGGGCGTTTATGTCAAGTGTTGATGAACTCTGGAAGCAGTACAAGGAATCCGGCTCCAAGGTCGCGAAAGACAAGCTGCTGGTGGAGTACGCCCATCTTGTCAAATATATCGTATGTCGTGTAGCGGCCAATCTGCCCGCAACGGTGGACAGGGACGATCTTAGCGGTTCGGGAATTCTCGGGCTTATCAAGGCTGTCGAGACCTTTGAACCGGAACGGGGATATAAGTTCGAAACCTACGCCGGTCATAAGATTCGGGGGGCCATTCTTGATGAGCTAAGAGCGTTAGATTGGGTACCTCGCTCGGTTCGCCAAAAGTCCCGGGAACTTCAGCGTGCCTATGGCCGGCTGGAGACCAAGCTGGGAAGAATGCCCTACGATGACGAAGTTCGCGAGGAACTCGGCCTTTCGATGAAAGAGTACGAGAGTCTGTTGTCGGATGTAGCCCCCACAACCTTGATTTCACTCGAAGAGTCGATGCCGTCTCGGGAAACCGAAGCTAAAGAGCTGCGTATCATTGATACGATCGAGGATCCGGGAAGCGAGAACCCACTCAGAGAACTGGGGTTCGCCGAAGTTAAGAGAATACTTAAAGAAACGATCAGCAATCTTCCCGAAAAAGAAAAGCTTGTCGTAGCACTGTATCATTACGAGGAGCTGACGCTGAAAGAGATCGGGGTCGTCTTGGAAATATCAGAATCGCGGGTAAGCCAGATACACTCCAAAGCGATTCTCAAGCTTCGAGCCCGTCTGCTTCAGCGCATTAACGCATAATGGGAAATGCGGCGGGGGCGTCGACTTCGCTCGAATGAAAATGAGGGTTGAGCACGTAAGCGGCTATGCGGCTATGCTTTTTGAGTAATGATGGATCCGCTATCCTCTAAAAAATTCGGCGCGCGTTTGGGTCCGACCGGGGAATCATCATGAACAGTATGGACATGCAGGCGTCGGTCCACAATCTGTCTCAATTGGATCGTCATCAGAATGAGGCGCATCGGATGCCGGTGGAGCATCAGGATCAAAACGCCGATAAAGTCCTTCAGGAAAACGTCGCCAAAATGCGGATGCCGGTTGAGGCCGACAAAGCGGAAGGCAAGAAAACGGATTCGAAACGCAAAAAGAAAGAGTTTGCTCATAAAAGGCGCAAGAAAAAGAAAAAGGAAAAGGAAGAACGAAGGATGTCCGGAAAAGGCGGCTTCTTTGTCGACACCGACGCCTGAAGAGTCGTCGCGTGAGGATGAAGCGAATTTGGTTCGAAAGCCGGTGAACCGACCGTCCTTTTTTCTCCCATGCCGTCTTCGGCGGACGCTGTCGTCCCCGGCATGAGCGTGAGCGAGAATACTACCATGACTCAGAAATCTCCAAATCCCGAAAGAATACGACGCATCACCGAGAGCATAATCGGTCTTCCCACCCTCCCTACCGTTGTTTCGAAAATGATAGAGCTGGTGGACAACCCCAAAACCTCGGCCGGGTCGCTTGCCCGACTCATTTCTACGGATCAGTCTCTGACGGCGCGAATACTTAAGCTGGCCAATTCCGCATATTACGGGTTCTCGCGTGAAATATCGACCGTCAATATGGCAATAGTCGTAATGGGATTCAATGCGGTGAAAGACATGGGTTTGTCCCTGTCGGTATTTGATATTTTTAAGAACTCCACGAATTTCAGACATTTCGATATTACCAAATTCTGGGAACACTCCGTGGGTTGCGGCGTCGCCTCGAAGATGATCGCTCACCGTTATCATCACAGCATCGCGGGCGAAGCGTTTGTCGCCGGTCTTCTCCACGATATCGGGAAAGTGATTCTAAATCAATATGCGCACGCGGAATTTGTAGAGATCATGAATCGAGTCACCATGGGAGAGGAAAGCTTTGACGACGCCGAACTTAACGTGACCGGCACCCATCATGGGGAGGTCGGTGGGTGGCTCGCGGATAAATGGCGGCTTCCGAGCGCGATTTCGGAAAGTATCCGACGGCACCACAATCCGACGGAGGCTCGTCATGAGCCGTTGCTTGTCGCCTTGGTCACTATTGGTGATTATCTCTGCCATATCAATGCAATCGGCAATTCCGGGCGCCCCGTACCGATTCCGCCCGACGCGGGCACATGGCGGCTCTTGCATGAGTACAATGTCCCTCTGGATGAAGACGAGTTGGAGAATCTCTCGGCGGAATTTCTCCTTGAACTGG
>WJJU01000303.1 GCA_014729595.1 Chitinivibrionales bacterium | reverse complement strand
CCTTTGAACACCACCTCAACGAGGTTGCTGTTCTTGCTCATGTATCACTTCCCTCATCGCAATAAGGAACATTGTCAGTACCAACATCACATTACCCCGTGCACGCACTCCACCGATAGCTTCCTGACAGATGTCGAGCATGCGGCGCGCGGCCTCGGGATCCGTGGTTCCAGCCGTGGCATGTACGGCCGGAACCTCAGAAAAATAGTTTTGACCACCTTCGCGGCTCCCCACAACGCCCTCCCGAACAACATACATGACATACGTCAGAATCCGCTCGGCCGCGCCGTAGTCACGCCCCTGGTTGAGATCACCACCCACTAACGCTTCGAGACCCTCCGCGACACGAAGCCAGTCCTCTTCGGCGCACAATTGCAAAAGAGCACGGGCTACCCCCAACTGCTCATCGAGTGGCTGCGCCACCAAGGCAAGCGCCTTGCCCAGCGATCCACCGGCACAACGAACCGCGTTTGCGATCGCGGTGTCTTCCGCGGAGCGATCCAGCATCGTCTCGAGCGCGGCGGTCATGCATTCCGGCTTTATATGGCCGAAACGCAGGATTTGGCAGCGCGAAAGAATCGTGGGCAATACCGCATGAGGTCGGGCCGTGCAAAGGATGAGTATAGTATTGGTCGGCGGCTCCTCCAATGTTTTAAGCATCGCATTGGCCGACTCCGCGTTCATGGTCTCGATCCCGTCGAGGATCGCGACACACCACCGCCCCCTAGAAGCCCCACGAAGCACCGAATGATTGAGTTCACGGATCCATTCGACGGGAATCTGCGGCAACCCGGAAAGCTCATCCAATACGTAAGGATTGCGTATCTTGTCGAGCGCCCGCTCCGCCAGATACGCCCATCCCGCTTCGCTCAATTTCGTGCCCGAACGATGCTCACGAGAGAGTTCCACCGGGAAAACCGTATTTAGATCGGGATGCGCATGCGCCCGCACAAGACGGCACGATTCGCATTCATAGCACGGCCGCACCTCGGCGCCGTCGCACAACAGCCCCGTCGCAAGCTCCACGGCGGCCGGAAGCGTCCCCACCCCCGGCGCACCGCTAAACAGGTAAGCATGCCCAAGAGCATCGTTGTCGAAAGCGGTCTTGAGCGTTTCTTTGACACGCTCCTGGCCAACAAATTTTTTCCATTCCAATCGTGCCATCAGCTCCGCACCTCTTTTTCGAGCCACCCCGCCGGATCGATAGGTTCGGTAGCCTGCCGTATCTGAAAATGAAGCTTGGGCCCCGAAAGACTCCCCGTCTCTCCCACAACCCCCAATACCGTGCCATACTCAACATCTTGATCCTGCGCAACCGAAATATCGCCCAGATGAGCATATATCGTCAGATAACCGTCGAAATGGTTTACAATAACAAACTTGCCGTACCCCCGCATCCATCCGACGTAATCCACGCGCCCCGGCGCTACACACATGACTTTCCGCCCCTTAGTCGCTTCGATATCGATACCATGATTCATGGTTACGGTCTTGTAGACGGGATGGACAATCTTGCCAAACCGACGAACCACCTTTCCGTCGACCGGCCAGGGAAGCGCGCCTTTGCGCTTGGCGAAGGCTATTTCGGCTCGACGAGCCTTATCCTTTTCGGCTTCCTTACGCTTCTTCTCCAACTGTTTGATTATCAAATTCAACTCGGACTGAGCTTGCTCCAGCTCACCGACCATGGCAACGTATGCTTCCTTCTCGGCACGCACTTCCTCCAGAGTCTCTTGACGAGCCTGCTGCTCCGCCACCAACATACTTTGTTCTTCCTCCTTGGCGGCCCTTAACGCCAACAACTCCTCCCGTTGCGCTTGAAGCGTTTCGGTATGTTCCAGAATGCGAAGCTGCGTCTCTTGTATCGCCTCCAATAGATCTTTATCGTATGCACTCAGCGCTTGCGAGTATCGAACCCGATGAATCAAATCGGCAATGTTTACCGATGTGACGGCGATTCGGATCAATCCCGGCGCATCCGTCTTGTAGGCTCTTCCCGCCTTGTAAATATCCCGCAAGCGCTCTTTCATTACCCTTCGACGGCGATCGAGTTTGCGCTCGGCAAAACCGAGAGAATCCAAAAGCGTATCAATGCGCCCCGAGACCGTGTCGATCGTCCTGCGCACCTGCGCCAGGTAGCTTTGCGAATTGCCGATATTTTTCTCGACTTGCGCCAACTGCTCCAAGTACGAACCTTCTTTCCGCTTCAACTCCTCCAGCTTACGTCTCCCCCGATTCAATTCAGACTTAATCGAATCCAATGCGGCGGACTTGCGCTCTATCTTGCGGGCGTAATCCTCCACACCATTGTCCCCGTGAGCGGCCCGGCCGGCCGCAACCCCAAGGATAATGATCCATACAAAGATCAGGTCAGGAACTTGCGTACCGCGCTTCTGCTCCCCATCCAACCGAACACTACCCCCATCGCAAAGACGAGTAGAAGAAAGTACCACGGGCCCCAATACAGCGAAAGTTTGCTCAGCAAGACCTTGAACGCCGCAAGAGCGGCTACGGCAAAACCACCGCCAAACATGCCCTGAACCATTCCCTCCAGAATGAACGGCATCTTAATGTAGGTGTCGGTAGCCCCCACAAAATGCATATTGGTCACCAAATCCCGTCGAGCGTAAATGGTGAGTTTGATCGTATTGGCGATCATAAAATGCAACGCCAAAATGAATACCGGAACCAGCAGCCCCGCCGCCAGCAAAAAGTAGATCCGCGCGCTTTCGAGAAATCTTTGCCACTCCTCCGAATAACGAACCTCCTCGACTCCGGTCAACCCACCGAATTCATCTCTCAGCGTTGCAAGCGCCTCGGGCGCCCGGTAGTTTTTGTCAAGGGTCAACTCAAATGACGCCGGCAGCGGATTGTCCTCAACCGCCTCGAGCATTTCAAGACCGTACAGTTCTTCAAAGCGCCGGCGGGCTTCTTCTTTGTCGACGAACGTTACCGACGCCGTCTGGGGATACGAACGGATACGCGTTTCAAGGTGCGCCCTGGCCAATGAATCCGACGCCGTATCATCGTGCAGATAGAGAATGATCCCGGCTTGCTCCGAGGCTTCCCCCAACCATCGATGTAGATTCAAGAAGGCGACAAGAGCCGCACCAAGGAAAAAGAGCGTTACGCCAACCGTAACAATCGAGACAAACGTCATGAGTTTTGCCTGAAAAAAACCCCTGAACGCTTCGCGTACGAAATAGGTCAGGTTTCTCATGGACCATTGTCACATCAATAAAAAGTGTACTCATCGGCCAGCGAGTTGGTTCCCCACAGGCTGATTTTCAAGGTTGCCGAAACGGATGTGTCGGCGGTGTTCGATATCCCGCCCAGATCCGACGCTCCCTCGTAGGTCGGCTTCATGTGGATCGACCTCCCATCGGTGCCGCTCGGCCCGTCAAAACGCCCTTCCATGGTACCCGTCGGATCGATGCTTATCACATAGAGGTAGGTCTCGTTCCGACCGGTATCGATCACCTCGGCCACAAAGCCGCTGTCGGTGTGCACCCAACTAAACCCGGTACAGGGAAGAGCGCTCGCCGTATTCTTTATTTCGACATGGATGGTGTCTCCCGACAGTCGCATGGCAAAAGTATCCAACCCCGCGACCTCGATCCGCCCTGAACCGTCGGCACCGGGCACACTCGCAGCAGTAAAGCGGCTACGGGCGAGACCAAGTGTGTCAAGCACCTCAACTGCTGTTTCCTCCGAAGTAACCACCCCGTGTCGGAACAGATTCGTATTCATCACATAATCGTATTCCATGCCACCGTTGCGCGGCGCCGCCGACATTGCAATCGTGTCGTTACTCAAACTGACCCATGTATAGTTGTATTCCGTCTTGTCGCCGGTATCCGCCCGGGACCAAGTCCGTGATCGCGTGAATCCGGCTTGCGTGGTATGCGACACCGTAACATTTAGGCGTCCCGGCTCCAAATCGGCAATTTCGCTTAAGGGCACGGGCGCCGCCGGCCGGTACCACCACGTAGCGCCGCGAGTTATGCCGGAATCGTCCATTGAATCCACTCGAACCGCTTCCAAAACCACCGGCTTTTCCCAACCTTCCCGGTGTTCGAGCGTGTAGAAGTAGTGCCTGAGTCGAGCATCACCGTAAGGGGTTTGGCGATACCGACCCACCACCGGCTCAAACAGGATAGTCAACAGGCGCGTGGTGTCGGAGGAATCCGCTTCAGCAAGAGACGCCGTAGACCGATTACCGTCGGCAAACCGATCCACCCGACGATAACGTACAAGTTCGTAAGAATGCGCCTCGGCACCGGTTTGCACAAAATCAAAAAATGATGTGTCCGGATCACCCTCGACGGCGGTTTCCCACCCTGTTACACGTACCGGTTGCGGCAAATCCTTGGTAAAATCGTACACCAGCCCGTCGGCTACCGAATCGATGGAGTCGGCCAAGGTGCGAACCGTGATCGTTTCACCTTTTCGTATGAGGGTGTCGCGATAAGCCTTGAGTTGTGAAGTGCCCCCGTCCGACCACCAGCCCACCGAAGAAGTATCTCTGCGTTGAGCGTTTAGTACCTGCTTCAAGGTATCGGTATCGATCAAGATCATATCGGCAACAACTGTTCCCGATAGAACGGCTCTGTGCCGATATAAAAACATTCCCTGTTGGTTGCGATATTGATCCTCACTGTGCCGCTGATCACGGTACCGCAACATAGTTCCTAAACTGTCCCACACACGCCGATCTTCAATGTATGCGCCGTCACGCTCCAGCCAACGGGACTGACGCACCGAATCCACTTCGATACTGGTATCCCGGGCTTCGTTGTCGTCCTCTCCTTTGTAAGTCTTGTGAATGTACAGCGAATCATACCCACCTGTCCACGGGGTATCGATCGACGGATTGGGATAGGCGACCTGAATCCTGTCGAGACTATCGGGTTTCAGCGCCAGCAGCGACTCCACGACCGTCGAATCGTACCGGGGCGGTTGAATCGATGCTCCATAACTTCGCGCCAACGCCTTGCGGAATTCTCCCGCGGGATTCTTCGACAATGAAGATCTCTTGGCGAGCGCGCGCGAATAGGTTGAACTCAAGCCGGTGGGATCCCAGAAATCCGGTTCCAGTGACGGTGTATCAGTGACCATCGACGAAAAATCAAACCGACGTGCCGCTTCGTACACATCGTGATATG
>WJJU01000030.1 GCA_014729595.1 Chitinivibrionales bacterium | reverse complement strand
CCATTATATTACCATGATTCCGGAATTTGACTCCCGTTGGCTGAGGGTCATTGTCAATATTTCTGTAGAACCGCCCAAAGGTGTAACGCTATTCTTCGACAGGCGGTTGAGGAGGAAACATGCGGATCACGGTTGACAAAGATAGTGATACCTTGTATTTCAGGCTCGATGAATCGCGGGTACGTGAGTCTGAAGAGGTTCGTCCGGGGGTGATATTAGACTACGATAAAGAGGATCGTGTAGTTGGTATTGAGTTTCTGAATATATCAACCCGTGCCCCGCGTGAAGAGCTTCGTTCGATCCGGTTTGATTCTGGTGAGTGAGTGGGAGATTTTTTTGTTGTAAGGGGTCCCGCGATGTCGGAAGCTACGCCTGCGCATGAGGAAAATGCTTTATTATATTCATGCCGCAATTATGGTTTTTTTAGGATTTGGATTAGGATTTGGTAGGAGCTAAGCGCCCCTAAGACCCCTTAAGGAAAATGCTTATTATAGCCTTGCCGGAGGCGTTTGCGAGGGTTGGTGCCTGGGGTCGCGGGGTTGTTAGCGTCTTGTGAGTTGGGTGGTAGCCGGTGTCCGGAAGCTGTACGGCATAACGCGAGAATCGAAATAGTCGCGCACACCTGCGATACGGCGCCTTCTTCCCGTGCTCGTTAGATCTCTCGCAAATCAACCGCCATGCCCTTTTGAGGGCATGGATATAAATTCGTTACGTTGCGCTCCGCGTCCTGCTCCGCGCCTTTCAGGCCTCGCTACCGCGAGTCGTCTCCGGCCATCCCCGGCCTCCGGCTCCTATGGGGTTTTAGGCGGTGCACTGAGCGTAGTCGAAGTGGGCCCGGACGCGGCCCCTATCATAAAAAAAGACACCAAACATTCACTCAAACTCAAACCCCGCCCCTTCCATAAAAAAACACCCGCAAAATATGAACCCTCCAAACATTATACATTTTGAGTTGGGTCCTACACGTGTGGGATGTATATTTTCTCGAGAGAGCGGTAAAAGGGGTACGGGTATTTAGAGCACAAATAGGGATGAGCTCATGGGGATGCGGGAACGAGCCGCGGAGCGTCGAAGACGGATGGAGATACATCGGGCGCGTGGATTCGATGATGCGGAGCGGTGGGATTTGGCATATTGGCAGCGTCGTACACCTCAGGAACGACTTTCGGCCTTGGTCGCTATTCACCGCGATATCGAAAAAGTCCGCGCCGGGAAAAAATCGCCATGAACGCCATTGAAGATTTCGAGGATCTTTTAGCTGTTTTTGAAGCTCATCGTGTACGATACTTGATCGTTGGGGGACTTGCGTTCATTTTCCATGCAAAACCGCGCTATACCAAGGATATTGATCTCTGGATAGAGCCGGCAGAGGAAAATGTCGCCAGGGCAAACAAAGCGTTAAAGGATTTTGGGGCACCGTATGCGCTCACGCAACCACCGGTTCACGATGAAGTTCTGCAAATAGGCCTTCCGCCAAATCGAATCGATCTTATTCTTGGTATTGAAGGTGTGAGGTTTACGGATGCCTGGGAGACGCGCATCCGGAGCGTTTATGGTGGGGTCGAAGCAAACTGGATTGGATTGGAGTGTTTGTACGAAGTGAAATCGAAGATCGATTCGCCAAGGCATCAAGAAGACGCTCGTGTTCTCCGTGAAGTGATAAAACTCAGAGAGCAGTCGCGTAAGAACAAAAAAAGTGATTAAGCGGGAGCTCTTATAACTGTGCTATGTGTAAATGATAAAGCCGTGTGGGTATTTGGTAGGGGCTAAGCGCCCCTAAAACCGTGCGCCCGGCATGGCGCATTTGCTTGATGGTGCCGGGACGAGTGTCCCGTAGTCCATTACACGCCCGACAGGGGGCAGTGTTAGCTTATCGGCAAGGGTGTCCGTAGTGATACGGAATCTGAAGGAAGCCGCAGGCAAAACGCTGGCCTGACGAACAGCAACCGTGTGAGGCAGTCGCAAGGGATGAGAGGGCGGTTTTCCTCAAAGTCCAATACCTGTACGGACTTGCGGAAGTAGACACGGCAGGCAT
>WJJU01000302.1 GCA_014729595.1 Chitinivibrionales bacterium | reverse complement strand
TTCCATTTGTATCGAAGCGTAGTCTTCGACGTCGCGCGACGGCGAGCGAAGCCTTTTGCCGTGGTGATATAGTCGGGAGTGGACTTCGGTGACATTAGGAAAATCCAGCAGATACAATACGAGATCAATCAGGTGCACGCCAAGGTCCAAGACGCATCCTCCGCCCGACTGTCCCGAGTCGTAGAACCATGTTTTATCCGGGCCGTAGGCGTTGTGAAACATGCCCTGGACCGCATAGATTTCCCCGATCTCTCCACTTTGCAGCGCGTTTCGTATGGCCGCCGTGGCGGATAAATGCCGATAGGAAAGGTCGACGCCCAGCAAGCGATCCGCCCGGCGTGCGGCACCGACTACTTCTTGTGTTTCTTTCGCCGTGCGACTTAACGGCTTTTGGCAAAAGACGGCGCATTTGGCTTCGAGTGCTTGGATGGTCTGGTCCGCGTGCAATGCGTTCGGTGTTGCGATAACGACCGCTTCGGGGCGTTCGGCAAGGATCTCATCCAAATCCAGGAGTAACGGCGCCCCGGGTACGCACTCACTCGCTTCGCGTCGACGACTCGCGTCGGGATCGGCCACCGCCGTGACATCGACGTATTCGCTTAACGCAAGAGCCTTCATTCTGTTAAGCCCGATCCAGCCTACTCCCAGAAACGCTACACGCGGCTTACTTGATATAACGATTTCATTTTTTTTCGGCGCCGTAATCATGGAATTACCAACCCTTTCATAAACCCCTCGGGGCGTTTTTTCATCATTTCGAATGCGTCACCGATCTCGTGAAGCCCGAATGTATGAGTATACAGGGGGTAGGGATTCAAAACACCGTCGGCGATCGCCCGCATAGCTTTGCGCATCCCGTTAACATAGATTCGCGAAGAGCGCTCGTGGGCGTTAACTACGTCAATACCCCGCCAGTTCCATTGTTGCATGTTCACTTGACGAGGCCCGTCTTGATGGTAGCCGGCGATAACTAATCGTCCCCGCATCCGCACAATCGAAGAGGCCAGGTCAAGCGGCAACTGCGCGCCAATCGCTTCTATTACGCGTTCACATCCGTGGCCGTCCGTAAGCAGGTGTATTTTATGCATGACCGCATCATGATCTTCCATGACGATAGTGTGCCGTGCTCCGAAACGCTCGGCCATTTCAAGTGCATACGGACGTCGTGACACGGCAACGACGAGCGCGCCCATCGAGGCCGCCAGTTGAGTAAGAAGTGCCCCGAGAAACCCGATACCGACAATCGCCACGGTTTCGCCCGGCTGAATACCGCTTCGTGCGAAAACATTCATGGCACAGGCAAGCGGTTCACCTGGAAACGGCTTGTTTCTTAACGTTGGGGGCAATGGAACTAATGCCGACACGTCGGCTATGTCGTACTCGGCAAAGGCGTTGTTAGACATAAATGCAACCATATCGCCCGGTCTTACTTCTGAAACGCCGCTTCCCGCGGCTTCCACGCATCCCCACGCCTCGTGACCGGGGGCTCCCGGTGCGAGCGGGTACTTAAACCATGGTTGCCCCTCCCAGAGGGCAAGATTCGAGCCGCACATGCCGCAACCGGTTATTTTCACCCGAACCTGGCCGGTTTCCGGCTGAGGTATGGGGAGTTCAACCGACTTTGCCTTTTGTGGGGCGGCAATCACCGCCGCCCGCATTTTGGATTGCGCACGATCACGCCGGGGCCGGCGCGGGATCGTGCCGGAGGTAGTTACGTTCCGTTCCATACTGTTAGCTCCTTCCGCACGGTTTCCAACGCGAGCGACTCCGATACCTCACCCTCTTTGGTTAGCCACTCGTGTAGTTGCCGTATGCCGGCGTTCACCCCAACACGCGGTTTCCATCCGGTTGCCCTTCGGATCGCCGAGGTGTCCGCAACGAAATATTTCTGATCGCCCCGACGCCAATGTGCATAGCTGACGGACGGGACGTGTCCGGTGATGAGGGCAATTCTTTCTAATAGATCTCGGAGAGTGATCGCATTGGCGGGACCGCCTCCCACCGAAAACGCTCTTCCGGACAACGTGCGAGCGTTTTGTTGCGCGGTTCTAAGCGCTCGTACCAGATCGTCGACATAGAGTATGTCACGCACCTGCATTCCATCTCCGTAAAGAGTGATCGGACGACCTTCCATAGCACTAATTAAAAAATGTGCTACCCATCCTTGGTCTTCGGTTCCCATCTGGTGCGGACCATAGATACAACTCATCCTGAATACGACCGTTGCAAGCCCGAAGCTCCGGGCATAATCGAGCACGTATTGATCGGCCCCGCCTTTCGAGCATCCATATGGACTGTGAAAATCAAGTCCCTGGCTTTCGGCTATACCGCGTTCGCACAATCCGTCGTTCAACGGCTCATATCGATTTTCACGAATTATAAGCGGTACCGTACAAAGATTGCCGAAAACTTTATTGGTAGATGTAAACACAATGGAAGGCGGATCATTCCGGGTACGCGCCGCCTCGAGAATATTTAGCGTGCCGCGTAAATTAATCTCAAAGTCGGCGACCGGGTCGATGAAACTGGTTGTCACAGCCACCTGTGCCGCAAAGTGATAAACCTCGGAAACGGAGGCGACGGCGGAACGGACGGCGTCCTCATCTCGTATATCTTCGAGCCAAAGCCGTATGCGGTCGCCATGCTTTCGGCGGAGCCACTCGATATTTCTCTCAACGCCGTTTCTGGAAAGATTGTCGAAAACGATTACTTCCTTGCCGTCCGCTAAAAGGCTGTCGACCAGATTGGTCCCAATAAAACCGGCTCCCCCCGTAACCAAGACTCCGTTACCGCCGCCCGAAAGTAATCGCGTGCTCATACCGTCAGCCCCCTTTCGGCAAGCTGTGCCACCGCAAATTCGGCTCGATCGTCCGCGACCTGGTTTTCCAGCCATTCCGCCAACTCACCGAGGCCGTCAAGCAGGGACGTTCGAGGACGATATCCGAGGATTCGACGGGCTTTTTCGATGTCGGCAAAACAGTGTCGTATGTCTCCCATCCGATACCTTCCCGTTACAACCGGGTCAATGGTTTCCCGCCCAAGCACTTTGGCCATCGTATTCGCAATCGATCTTACCGAAACGGATTCGCCGCTTCCAATATTGAAAACCTCTTGAACCGCGGCTTCGTTTTCCAATGCGAGGCAAACCCCTCGAGAAACATCTTCGACACTTACAAAATCGCGCATTTGATTACCATCCTCGAAGATGAGAGGCGGGCGATTGTTAATGTAGCGGGAAGCAAATATTGCCAGGACGCCGGTATAAGGATTTGAGAGTGCCTGTCGTGTCCCGTATACATTAAAAAAACGAAGTGCGACGACGGGAACACCGTACGCTCCGCCGAACAGAATGGCCATGCGTTCTTGATTATATTTTGACAGTGCATAGATTGATGTAAGTCGAGGCTGCTTGGTTTCCGGGGTGGGAATCGGTGTTAGCGGGTCGCCGTCCACGGTTCGCACCTCCCAATCTCCCCGTCGGAGCCTGTCCAAGGCACGCTCGGCCGCATGGTGCGGCATTCCCGACGGCGCACGATACATTCCTTCTCCGTAAATGCTCATACTGGAAGCCACCACGAGTTTGCGAACCGGATGCTTCATTAATGCTTCCAACAATACGCCGGTTCCCACCGTATTGACTTCGCTGTACCGCCGCATTTCGTACATGCTCTGACCTACACCGACGGCGGCCGCCAAGTGTATGACCATATCAACATCATGAAGCGCCGCGCCGACAGACTCCGGATCGCGAACATCGCCCCCGAGAAATTCCACGTCGGAAGAGAGGTACGCCGGTGGCTCTGTCGCACCGCCGTGAACTTGGGGATCCAAATTATCCAAAACACGTACCTGATAACCGGATTCCAACAAACGATCGCAGACATGAGATCCGATGAATCCCGCCCCTCCGGTGATAAGCACTCTATCGTCCATAACAATCCTTTGCTTCCAATTGGTATTCCTTCGGTAAACCTTTGTCCATGTTAAGCGACGGTAATTGTAAGTGTCAATTTCTCCGGAAGTTTTTTTTACCGATCGCAATTCCTATGCCATGAGCCCGGTTCGGGGCACGAAACACAAAAGCCGGATTTCGATGATTCGAAGTATGCGCAAATGCGCCGCCCGGATACGCGTTCTTTTTGTTTGCAAAGTCGGCGGGAGCCCCCTTTCACACCCCCGAAAACCCGGTACGCCGCGTCATATCGCCGTCGTGCGACCACGACATTTATCCTGATCCATGTTCATGCTGCGCGAAAAACCGAAGATCGACATTGTTGTCGAATGACGGCGCTTCACGGTCGCCCGCTTTGGTGAACATAATATCGCGGTAAGCCCTTCCGGCATAAAGCGAGCGAAAAAACCAATCTTATGTAAAGGTGAGCATTGGATCTTTTCCGCAAACGACAGTACCGCCGTTCCGTTCTCATAAAAGTCGATCCGCCCGGGAAAGTCGGACTTGTTAACCACCAGCAGCGATTCCCCCACACTCCCCCACCGCTTACTATCATTCGAACCTTCGAAAAACTTGTAAGCTTAATTCAACAATTCGTTTTGTTTTGCAATTGCAATACCAACAAGGGCACGATCGATCTCCGTACGACCTTTGCGTTTGGACTGATTTTCTTCACACATCAACAATGGTCGTAGTCTCTATGGATTTTATGCGAAGCCGATTATCATTCTCGAAAAAGCATATACTGATTCATGCGTTGAATCAAGTGATGCATGTCGGCGGGTCACGGGGGAACGTGCGCGTGGGGATGTCTTGGGTGAACTTCGACGCGGCCATAGCTGAGCGATGCGCAAGAGCGTGAGCGGGAGCGGGGGTGAGAGCGATTGTGGGACGAAGGCCGGCTGTCAGGCTTTTCGTGAGCCCGCCGCCAACACCAACTGCGCTCGGCGCAAATAAGATTGAATGCACGATTTGCGTTTTCCGTCGGAAAACGCTCAATACGCTCATCGGGGATTTTATCTTTTTATTTTTGTCCATATTTGTGTATATTTTCTACGTACCAATGTATCCCCTGAGGGCTCGCGCCGTACGATTACCGTTCATGTGCCTGGTCGGAGAACTCCCGGGCGAGTGAGTGAAAACCATGATCAATATTTACGACTATACCGATTATCGCGCCCTGCTAAAGGACCTCTACGAAGACACCAAGAGGCGAAAAAAGTTCTTTTCGTATCGGTATATTGCTCGGAAGATCGGGTTTAGTTCCGCGGGTTTTTTTTCGAACATCATCCAGGGCAAACGAAACATCTCCAACGAAACGATCTTCAAATTCGCCGATCTCTACGGATTTTCCAAGCGCCAAACAGGATTTTTCGAATTGCTCGTGCATTTCAATCAAGCTAAGGAGCATGAACGCCGGCGTTTTTATTTCGAAAAGCTTCTTACCTTCAAGCGCTCTCGTTTCCATCAGCTTGGCGTAGACCAGTATGAATATTTCGAAAAGTGGTACTATGTTGCCATCCGCGAACTCCTCAATTATTTTCCTTTCCGCGGAGACTACAAAGAACTGGGAAGGATGCTGCGTCCCGCCATAAATCCCTCCGAAACCAAGAAAGCGGTGGATCTGCTTGAGAGACTTGGACTTATAGAGCGGAAGGACGACGATTCGTACCATGTAACCGATGCCGTAGTGACCACGGGACGGGAGTTCAGATCGGTTGCCGTGCACAATTTTCAACGGGCAACCATCGATCTGGCGAAAGAATCGATAGACCGTTTTCCACGCAATCAGCGTCTAATATCTACGCTGACACTCAACCTTTCCGAGGGCGTATATAAAGAAATCGTAGATAAGCTGGTCGAGTTTGAGCGGGAAGTATTGGAGCTGGTGCAAAACGATCATGATAATCCGGACAGAATCTATCAATTCAATTTTCAGGTGTTCCCTCTCGCGGACATCTATGATGGAGACGGTGGGGAGTAAATGAAGCGCGTACTGGTGCATATCGCCGGATGCCTTTTGGCCGCTCTCCTGGTTAACGGTTGTGGTATATCCGACACCCAATCCAGCTTTCAGGGCGGTGGGACGCAGACTTTTGGCGTAGCCGGCATGCTGGTCGATGTCGAGGGGAACCCTGTCGGCAATGCGGAGGTGAGCGCTTACAAAGAACTCACCGATACAACTATTAGTACTACCCCATATACCGAAGCGGCTACGACAAATGACTCGGGCTGGTTTCTGCTGCCTTACGACAGTACTCAGTTGGGGCAAACGTTTACCTTGTTAAGTCATTACAACGACAATGAGCTGGTCGCCCAAATCCCGGGCGTACGATTCGACACACTTGAAAACACCACCCTTGAACGCATCGCACCCGATACCATTTTGCTGCGAACTTTTATAGGCGTGCACACTCTTTATCCGCCCGGCACCATTTCGGGGAAGGTGATAATCGATCGCGACGATCGCAGCGGAGTTCACGCGTATATCCCGGGTACTTCGTATGATGCCCGGACGGATAGTACGGGACGATTCATCATTTCGACGCTTCCGCCGGACACCTACGAAGTACGTTTCCGTGAGATCGGCTACCGTGAGTTGCGAATGAGTGGGGTCGTGGTCAACGCGGGTAAAGACACCCCTCTCGACTCGGTCGAACTTGTTCTGGATACCACAGGCGCACCTTCCACTCCTCGGAACCTGAGTGTCGCCTACGACACGCTCACGTCCGTTGTTACGCTCAGATGGGACACGGTGGCCGTAGAAGATCTTGAAGGCTACTATGTCTATATCGATACCGGCGCGGCGACCCCAATCAAAATACCGGATCTTCTCACGCAACCGCATTTCTTCGATACGCTCCCATTCGGCGCGAATGATACTATCGATCGCGTTCGCCGGTATCAGGTGCGTGCGGTCGACCATTCGAACAATGAAAGCGATTATTCATCGGCGTTGGAAATATCCTGTGCTCCCCCTTCGATGGTTCGCACCAAGATTTCGTGGCTTCTTACACCTTCCAATTCAGACACGGTGATAGTTGGGGACACCATTGCGCTTGTGGTTGAATGCCGTAATCCTACTCGACACAATCGCTCGCTTCGGTGGTATACTCATACTGATACGGGATTCACTTTAGTGGATTCCATTGCAGGCTTATCAACGTCACTGTTTACCGATACGCTGCGCCATGAATGGACAAATACCGAGCGAATGCAATTTATCATTGCGGTGGAAGATGGTGCGGGCTCAATATGGCGGGATACCATGATGGTAACACCCAAGCGTCTGATTCAATCGAACACATGGATACCCGTTCGCTCGATGGGGACGGCGCGAAGGCAACTGGCGTGCGCGGTGCTCGACGGTCTTCTCTATGCGATTGGGGGCTGTCGCGAGGGCGAGCTATGGGAGTACGCCGAGTTCATGCCTATCGATGCGGTCGAGGTATTCAATCCACATGACTCTACATGGCGCGGAACAGGTTCACTTAATACTCCGCGTTGGGACCATGCGGTAGCGGTCGCCCGGCAAAATCTCTATGTTCTTGGCGGAGTCAGCAGCACCCAGTTGGTACGCTCCGTCGAAGAATACAATCCTTCAACCGGTATTTGGGATTCAATTGCGGCTCTACCTTTTACCATCTCGAGTCCCGCGGCGTGCGCGCATAATGATTCGATTTATTTGTTCGGCGGAGTTTTGCAGAATGACGAAGGTTGGGTCATCGATGACAGCATCCGCATTTTCGATGCGCTTTCGGGAACATGGAGTTCAGCCGGACAAATGAAGCTTCACCGGCACTTGCATAGTGTAGTTCTGATCGACGGCAGGTTTTACATAATTGGTGGCCGTGGCGGATCCGACGGCGCATACAATAACGGCAACCTTTTGAGCAAAGTGGAATGGTTCGATCCGATAACCGGGGAGCAAGGTTTTTTAGAGACCGAATCCGAAGCTCCGTTGGATCGGTACTATTTTGGTGCGGCGAGTGTACGGGGGAAAATCCTTGTTCTGGGCGGGATAGACTTCCCCGGCTCTAACTCACCCGGCTTACTGAGAAATGTCATAGAGCTTGACCCTTCGACCGGCCAGTGGTGCGAAAAACAAGCAATGACGGAGTCCCGTTATGGCTTTGGACTGACGGTGGTGGATGATTACGTATATGTCGTTGGAGGAATGTCCGATACCGGGAGAATGTCGAGCGTCGTGAAATATTATCCAGACTAAAAACACTGGTGAGTATTTACGAGCAAATCGGTTGGCAGGAAGTATTATGATAGCGCTCACCATGACAAAAACAAGCGTACGCCAAGGATCATGGGCCGCAATGGTCTTAGCGATCCTCGTGGCTCTCGCAGGCGCCGCGGAAACAATCGCGGCATCCTGTGAACCGGCGTGGTTCCTTTTGCATTCGCGTTTCAGCGATATGCGGTGGGGTAATGCGCTCGCCGGCACGGATGTAATGCTTTCCGACGCCATCTGTTCGCTTAGCCCGCGGCGAGTGGTGATGGTAGGCCCGGGAGATCTAAGCCGGGCGGTGTTTTCTTCGGGCGACAAGCTATATGCTACGGATGCGGTCTGGTCCCCACCTTCCTACCCCGCCGACAAGGCGACGGTGTCCGTGAAGAATCCGGTTGCTCTCTCTTTGTCGTTTTCCGATTCCTCGCCGTTTTATGTCTTGGACCAACCGGATTACCGGTCGGATACTCTTTTCATTGTCGTACGCAGCGGTGATATGGAACTCGTGTTTCATACCATTAGCGCATCGGAAGGAAACGTGCGCCGGCCCGACACCATATCTCTTGCACGGACAATCGCAGGACAGCGAATTGTGGAAATTGTAGGCGAAGGAGACGAATTCGATCTCGGCTTGTGGGCGCTTGGTACCGGCGGTTTGACAAGACGGGTACACCTTGACACGAAGGGATGGTTGTCCGAAGAAGTGTTCGACATCGATCAAAGCGAGACGGTTACCGCATTGGGCGAAGGATTTACCGGTACTCAGTCGGGACGCATCTACGCTTTCGACGGTGATCGGTTTTCAGAAGTGGCCAAGCCTACTTCACGGCCGATCCGTGCTATTTCGGCCGAAGGCGCGGTCGGAGACGGGGGCTTGGTCATCGTTCGTCGCGGCAGCGAGTGGACGCAGTATTCTGCCGGGACGGCGGACTACCGGTATTTCCAATTTACCAAAGCCGAACAGGGATCAGCGGTAGAATTACTCGATGAGTCATGGCAATACCATCTCTACCCATACAGTGATTCGGCAACCCGTATTGGCGGTACCAGTCCATCACTGCCCTTAGACACCTTGCTTGGCTATGGGGATTTGTTGAGTAGTCGTAATTTTACGATTATACTTGACGATCCGGATTCAAATTACACGGTCCCGACGGTTGAGGTGAGAAGACATGGGACGAATTCAGACGAGAGCATATCGC
>WJJU01000301.1 GCA_014729595.1 Chitinivibrionales bacterium | reverse complement strand
GTTATGCTCACTGTGGCTTATGCCGGTTCACGGACACGGTTCTCACCATATAGTATTTTTTCGGCCCTTAGATTTCAAGAGTAAAAAGCCCAGTGACCGCACTGGCGACAAAGGCGGCTAGTTATGCATCCATACCGAACTCATACGTGCGGCGAATTGAGAAACGATCACATCGACCGGCGGGTACGTTTATCCGGCTGGATACACAATCGACGCGATCATGGTGGTGTACTTTTTATCGATCTTCGGGATCACTACGGCATTACGCAGGTGGTGATATATCCGGATCGTGCCTTTCAATACGAAGTGGGTCATCTGCCCAAGGAAACGACGGTTCGATTCGACGGTGTGGTGGTGCATCGCAGCGAGAACGTCAATCCTAAATTGCCCACGGGCGAGATAGAAGTTATCGTCGATGATTTCGAGGTACTCGGGCCCGCGGAGCACGTCCCGTTTACGGTATTTCAGGAGGAGGAGGTGGCTGAAGATCTTCGACTGAAGCATCGCTATCTGGATCTTCGGCGACCGACGGTGCATCAGAATATAGTGCTACGCTCACAGATCATCGCAAGCATGCGTCGTCGGATGCGGGAGCATGGGTTCTTGGAGTTTCAGACGCCGATACTGACGAGTTCGAGTCCGGAGGGTGCTCGCGACTATTTGGTTCCTTCGCGGGTACATCCCGGCCGTTTTTACGCGCTTCCGCAGGCGCCTCAGCAGTTCAAGCAATTATTGATGATTTCGGGCTTTGACCGTTATTTCCAAATCGCTCCCTGTTTCCGGGACGAGGACGCGCGCGCGGACCGCTCGCCGGGAGAGTTTTACCAGCTCGATATAGAGATGGCGTTTGCCACGCAGGAAGACGTATTTGAGGTGGTTGAGGATGTGCTGCATGGGGTGTTCGCCGAATTTTCCGATAAGCAATGTGATGCGCTGCCCTTTAGGAGGATTCCATATCGCGAAGCGATGCTTCATTACGGTACGGACAAGCCGGACCTTCGGATTCCGCTCACGATGACCGATGTGTCCGAACTGTTCGCCAAGGCCGGTTTCAAGGCGTTTAGCGAAGTAATCAAAAAGGGCGGCGTGGTTCGTGCGCTTCCGGTGCCTTCTATTGCGGATCGTCCCCGCAGCTTTTTTGATCGTCTTGTGGAATACGCTCAGTCGATCGGTTCAAAAGGGCTGGCATATCTTGTATGGACCGACGACAAGGTGAAAGGGCCGATTGCGAAATTCCTGGATGAAGAACGACTTGGAGAGCTGGCGAAGGCGTGTGAAGTTAAGAGCGGAGACGTGGTGTTTTTTGTGGCCGCTTCCGAAACTGAAGCGGCGCGGATTGGCGGCGATTTGCGGGTAAAAATAGCCAATGATGTTGGGTTGGTCGAAGAAAACGCCTTTCGGTTTTGCTGGGTTGTCGATTTTCCGATGTTTGAGTGGGATGAGGAACGTAAGTGCATTAGCTTTTCACATAATCCGTTTTCCATGCCGCAGGGAGGCATGGAGGCTTTGGAAACGAAAGATCCGCTGGAGATACATGCCTTTCAGTACGACATTGTTTGTAACGGGATTGAACTTTCCAGCGGCGCAATTCGAAACCATCGTACCGATGTTATGTACAAGGCGTTCGAGATAGCGGGGTATGACAAGTCGGTTGTCGATGAAAAATTCGGCGCTTTGAGTGCCGCATTCAAATATGGAGCGCCTCCTCACGGCGGCATAGCCCCCGGGGTTGACCGCATTGTGATGCTTCTTGCCGGAACGACGAACATTCGAGAGGTGATCGCTTTTCCAATGAATCAAAGGGCTCAGGATCTTATGATGAATGCTCCCGGGCGGGCCAATGAAGAACAGCTTCGTGAACTGCATATCCGGCTCAGTGCTTCCGCGCGCGAGCAGGAGCAGGGTGAATGAGAGGAAAGGGGAAGCGACGGGTTCCTCATGAGTGAAATCGACGCATTTACCGATATACCGCGGATCAGGGGCCTCCTCGCCGCAAAGACGGAGGAAATCCGTCGAAGCGGGGTCACTCTACGGCTGAAGCAGCGGGTTCCCTACGGTACGCAATTATATGTAGAGAGAGAAAATGCGAACGGGCTTATCACCATATATTATTCCCGAAAAAAGGGGATCTCGGTGGTTGATTGTTCGCAAAACGGCTTGTCTCGATCGGTTGTAGCTTTGTTGAGGGGTGAGGATGCTTCGGCATGCACCGTGCCGGAGGGTATGGCGGAGGAATCCCTTGCCGTATGGATCGGTACCGACGAATCGGGCAAGGGTGATTTTTTTGGGCCGTTGGTCATTGCCGGTTTTTTAATCAGCCGCGAGATGGAGGATCGGGTTTGCGCCTTGGGGGTAACCGACAGTAAAAAGCTGGGGCCGGAGGATATACGGCGCATTGCCGCGGCACTCTGGGCGAAGCATCGAGACCGGATCGAGGTCGTGGCACCTTCGGTAGTGAAATATAATGAACTTTATGAACGATTTGGTAACCTCAATCGGCTTCTGGCGTGGGGTCATGGAAGGGTCATTCAGAACTTGATCGATCGCCGGCGAGGGGAGGGGGGCGAACCCGTCGACGGTGTGGTATCGGATAAATTTGGTGATGAACGCTACATCCGCAACAGCCTCCAGAGTATGAAAGCGCTCAATCTTATTCAGCGTCATCGGGGCGAGTCTAATACGGCGGTTGCCGCGGCATCGATTGTTGCGCGCGATCGTTTTGTAGGTCTGACCGCAAGGCTGGGGGAACAATTTGGTATGCGGTTTCCGCTGGGAGCCGGCGGGGGGGTGGTGGCCGCTGCGCGAACATTTGTTCGTCGGTACGGCAAGGAGCGATTGCGGGAGGTGGCGAAGGTTCATTTTAAGACATTTCGCAACCTTTAGCGGTGAGGAATTTGGAATTTTGCCGCTTGGGGCGATAACGGGTATATGGTGTCTGCTCAGAATAGGGCGGATCGCACAAAGGCGTCGCTGACGCTCTTGAAATGCTCGAATTAAAGGGTTAGGGGAGTTGATTCCGGGGATTTCGGACACTTCGGTCACCGCGCCGGGCAAACCTCTCGAAGTGCTCGAAGGAGGGGGTATTGCTGAAGATGTTACTCTGTACCACCGCCGGTTTTGCTGATTCGCCTATTTAATCGCTATACTTTCCCGTTGTTTTTTCGTCCAATTCACGTAGCCATGCCGATATAATTCGCCGGGTGACGGATCGGGAGGGCGGAAGATACAAAGGTATCGCAAAAAAAAACTTGAGTACTCCCGCTTATATTCCTTATATTTGGGGCATGGATTGGTGTGCGCCAACTGACGGAAACACACCGGATTACCAAGAAGATGAAAACCTTCGAGCATGTTCGTGACTCGTTAACGTGTGTGGAGGGAAGAAATATGTTTAACCATCTTTTTCAATTGAAAGGGGGAACGGGATGAAACGTATGTTTGCGTGCAGTCTCGCTGTTCTCATCCTTGCTTCGATGGCCGACGCCAAGCTCCGCGCCCGCTATTATCATCCGCGAAGTCATGATTCCGAGCACTCGCATAACGGTGCGCCGTATGTTTACCGGATCGAACACGTTCGGCAAATCGTTCCCGGCATCTGGAAGGACTTCGATGACAGTACGGGATTCGATAATGTGGTGAGCGAAGGCGACTTTTCGGAAGCGCCTTTGGTCACGGCCGAATATTGGCTGGATTCGGCCTATAAAATGAACGGGGCCGCGGACAACGAGGCGCCGCTGGCAAAGGGTTGGATAGCACAAGGACATTTGCGTGATACAAGCTATCATTTTAGTAAACAAGGCTATTGCGTTATTGCCGCCGGCGGTATACCGATCGAGGAGACGGGAACCTATGAGTTCAAGATCGATGCCGACGACGGAGCCTTGGTGTGGATTGACAGTAACGGTGACGGGGCGATCGACATTACCAGCGAAACGGACACGATGGGGACGGAGCTTGTAAACCTGTGCGCTCCGGCCTCGAACTCATGCGGTAGCATGGACCAATTGCGTTGCGGCGACACCACAGACTCAACGAGGCCGTCGCATTTCAGATGCCATAATTTGGATAAAGAAGCTGACAACACTTTTTCGGTCGATTTTGCTCACACCGGTCTTACCAAAATCATGATTTGGTATTGGGAGGCTAGTAACGGCGGTTACTTTGAGTTGTCCTGGCGGAAGCCCGGTGGCGAAATGCAGCCGATAAGTGGAACCAACGGTGATTGGGGAGAGCCCATTTCGGGTGATCCCATCCCGAGTGTTCTGGTAACGCAAGTGGCGGTTGGCGGTGAATCAGCGGATAATATAAACCAGATCGAGGCCCCGGAGTGCGTGCCGGTGACCTTCACGGCCGAGGCTTCCGGCATGAACGGAATAGCGCCCGTCTTTTTTTGGGATCTTTATGGTAACGGGTCGGTAATTGTCGAGACTGATGAAAACACGGTCACGTACGGGTACAGCTATGGGAGTTTCCTTGAAGCTTCCGAATACGTTTCAGAATATTGGATAGACCCGATTGAGCCGACTGTTTGGGTCCGACGGGGCGAACTCAACTCATTTCCCACTCAACAGCCGCTAAGTCTTTTCGTCCAGGATGATCCGGAAATAGATGACGACACCGAATGTTCGGCCTCGATCGCTCATGCTTTTGCGGGTTCATCGAGGGGAGGAATTAGGATCGCGGGGACACGGGTCATGGTTCCGGCGACGGGGCGCAGCGTGGTTCGGATCTTTGACGCGTTCGGGCGCCGGGTAGTGTCCCTTACGCCCAAATCCTCGATTGATCTCAGTGAGTTGGGGCTTACACAGGGCTATTATGTGGTCAGGATGTTGCATGACGGAAAGCGACTAGCAAGCAGGCCGCTGCTGATTACCGATCGATAGGTCGCTCATTCCCCCATTCTACGAGACGGGAAGGCGCTCAGCGCCTTCCGCTTACCGATTGCCTAATTGATATTTGAGCACACATGGGCGCCCGAGCATAATTGATCGGTGCGCCCCGCTTTTTTGTGTTTTATTCATCATGACGCGGCTCATCGCAAATCAAGACATTTACACCGAAGTTCTTTGTAAGGCCATAC
>WJJU01000300.1 GCA_014729595.1 Chitinivibrionales bacterium | reverse complement strand
TTATCGAGGCGGTGGTGTTCCCTGAATGTGCTTCCAGCCCGCCGCGGCGGCGCGCTTAAGCGTTACCCCGGCTACTCCGCCCAAAATGCTGGTCAGTATCGTCCACAAGACCGCATCACGCAAACCGATCGTTTCCAATTCCGGTCCTTTGGGCGGCTCGGCTTTGCGGACATGTCGCCATACGGTTCCTGCCGTCTTCATTCCGGCAGCCCCGGCAAGTCCTGTTGCGGCGGCACTGACGCCAGCCCAGAGAATCTTTTGTCGCTTTTGAACAACTCGCTTTTTTCGCCGTATCTTTTTCCACATATACCTGATCCCGCCGTTGGCTCGTACGAACGTGCTAAAAAAAATGCATCATGCATCATTAAATATGAGTCAATCCCATCATTGCATAAAAATCCGTTTGACATGTATTCAAGCAATTGAATTACTTGGAATCATGGTCAAGGGTATATCTATTCCCGAATTTCACCACCAGTGAAATCCGGAAATCTCAATATGGCTCAAACGGATTTTCGCCTTCCGGGAAAGCCCCTCGGCATCCAATCGCAATTCTTGCGGACCCGGTAAGCGTTCACTTCCACTGTACTGGTGTGGTTCTTTTGCGCCACCGTCGCGCGCACGGTTCGGGCTGCGGTTCATCTTGGACTGCCGCCGTGCTCTTCGGCCGTCATGTCCTGCGTGCCCCCTCTCCGCCTCACGCTTGAATACCACGGATCTTTTACAACGATGGGGTCAAAAGGCGCTTATGCCTTGCGCGCTCGCTCCCAGACATCGGAATTGCGCACCCCACCGATCTATTTCAAGTGTAGTCACGGAAGCCGGTGCAATCGAGATTCTTCCCATGAGTTCAAAAGGTATGCCTAAAAAATGGGCCACAACCGTCTTGATTGGGTCGGCATGACCGAATAGAGCAACGGTCCCATTGGGGAAAAGCTCGGCTATATGGAAAATGTCATGTACCATGCGTGCCTGGACATGCAGAATAGATTCACCTCCGGGCGGGACCGAACCGCCGCGAAATGTATTGAAACGTAGCCAGTCGGCGTCACCCTCAAGCGACTTCAACTCTTTTCCCGTCCATTCCCCATAGTCTATGTCGGTCAATTGCTCTCGCGTTTCCACCACCATGCCGCTTGCCTCCGCCAATGGTACGGCCGTAGCGACCGCTCGTTCCAGAGGGCTGGATACCACGGCGTCGACACCCATCCGGCTCAACGGCTCCGCCAAAGCGGCGGCCTGCCTTTCGCCGTGGTAGTTCAGTCGAACCCCGTCCATTCTTCCGGCCAAGAAATTTCCGAGAGAGTCATATTCACCATGCCTAATCAAGAGAAACCTACTCATTGAGCATTCTCCCTTTCTTGCGGTTTTAACGTTAACCCGCGTACCGACGCACCATCGATGCGCAGAACGAGGCAAATTCTTCGATCTTCTTGGGAGGACTCGTATGATGCGGTACTATTCCCTTCGACTCCGGTGTGAAACAGAAGGTAATACAGGTATCAAACGGTTCCACCGTCCTCATTAGAAGATCGTACCATTGCGGGCCACCATCAGCAAGACTGTCCGCCCAACTCAAACCGGTCCGCAACCGCTTCACCCCCAAGCGCTTCATCCATCGTACCGCGGAACGCAGCCGATGGTCATGGAGGTGAAACCACTGACATATACCCAGCTCCGGCGTATAGTCGGCGAACAGTCGACATGAAGCCTTCGACGTGCCGTCCTGACGAAGCAGGCCCATGTGAAAATGACGCATATACTCCGAATCTTGCGCTTGTGGCCGGTGCGCCACCGCTTCCCATGAACGCGGCAAATCAAAAAGGCTGTACCAATAGACGCGCTTCGCATGATCAAGCAGAATCGGCGCGGTAAGTTTCAATCCTATTTCCTGTATCTCATCGGCCCCGAATGTCGACACCCCCGCCTCAGTTACCCACACCGATTTCCGGGCAAGCTCGCCGATTAGCGTTATTTTATCGGGCCACTCCCGGACCGTCCAGTGATTCCAGTCGAAGGGGAATCCGTGCACGGCGACAATGTCCATGTGCTCAAGGGCCCCTTTGCTTCGCATGTTTTGTATGAACCACGGGTCGATCGGCGAAATGCCGCCAAGGGCGATGGGCAGCGAAGCGTTTTCGGCGCGAATAGCCTGCGCCGCGCACGATATCATCCGGGCAAACAGAGCCCAGTCCGGATCCAAAGTGAAGTTCCAGTGAGCAAGGTTGTTCGGTTCATTCCAGAGCATCACCGCCTCAACCATTACGATGTCGCCTCCATAACGGCTTGCCCGATTTCTCGCCTCGGCGCCCCGCGTGTTTTTGGTACTACCTCGGCACTTT
>WJJU01000299.1 GCA_014729595.1 Chitinivibrionales bacterium | reverse complement strand
GTGTATGACAATTCGGTGACGGTCGAGGGCGGAAGGGCCCCCGATACGGCATTTGCCGGCGCGGCAATCATGACGGAGACTTCGGGGTCTTATTTCTACATCCTTTCGGATAACGCCGATTCCCTCAAACCGGGCGAGCCGCTGGTGTTGACATTTTCGGAGCCGGTCGACACGACCTATTTTGCGCTTGACAGTGTGGCGATCACGCTTTCGTCGCAGCCGATGCTGATCGACGTTTCGTGGGCGGCGGGAAATACCCAATTGCGAGTGTCGCCTTACGACGGCTCCTGGGAGAGCCACCGAGCCTACGAGATAAAGATCGGTCGTCTAAGGGCGCGCTCCGGCGCACGGCTGTATGCGAGCGACTACTTCCCAAAGGGTTTCTACATGACGCAAACGGGCGCTTTGGGCGCAGTCCCCAATGTTCGCTTTCGTGTCACTACTTACGGCGCCGGCTCGGAACGCGCCGATTACAATACCGAATCGGTGGCGCTCATATGGTCTCCGTTAGAGCTCGCAAACGTGTACGAAATATATAGTCGGGGTTCCGATGACTCCGCCTGGGTTCGCGTCGCTTCTGCGCCTGGCATCGATACGATGCAAGGAGTCGACGTGAGAGAATATTTATCTCGCGGCAAATCGGTCGACTTTATGGTTCTGGGTAAAAACGGCACGGGGCGCTCCCCGATAGGATCCGCCCAGGTGGTGGAGGTGTCGGACAAAACGCCGCCGACGATTCGCTTTTCCGATAGAACGAATCGATTTTTTAACCGAACCAATTACTCCACATGGGACACCGTCTATTTGAACGCGGGGGGCGCGTACTACTATGGTTCACTCACGTCTGAGCCGCTCGATACTATACGGCATCCTTCTATTCGGGTAATAGAGGCGAGCGACACGACGAGCTACTATTATTCTCAGGGCGATACGAGCTATGCGGTTTCGGCCGACAATTGTTTGTGGGAGTGGACCGGCGTGAAGTCGGGTCGGCTGCGAGTTATACTTGAGCCCGGCAAAGATGCCGCGTACGATTCTATTATGGTCGATTTCTCGGAGGTGACCGATTTGGCCGGGAATAAAGCGGACACCACCGGCGGCAATGGATTGGTCGTATTCGAGACGCGGTAAGCGGGTTGAGGCCGGATTGGATCGGAACCAGAGCGTGAGGGGGACGACGTCCCACTCCTCGAGCTCGATATATTATACAGTCAAGACCGCGTTCATCAGCGAGCCGTCGGTCCCCATCGAGAACTCCCGCAAGCCCGAGATTCGGCCGGCGGCAATGTTTACCGTAAGTTCGTTCCATTTCCCCGAATAGTTGTCGGCGGGATTGCCTATGCTATTATCCGATTCGATATACAAGCGCGCCTGATACGCTGCTCTGCGGGAAAACGATTCGATATCGTCGGCGCTTACCGTCACGTCCACCCCGGCAAAGACTTCGGGAAGCTTCGTTCGAACCGTTGTTGCAATTCGTTCCAATACGCCTCTCTGCTCAGCCGACACGACATCTAAGAACATTTTGGTATAGAATGGAACTGTGCTCAGGTATTGGGCGACGCCGCGCGCACCTATTTTTTGTTGTGACTTTTTTAGCGCCTCCATTGATTCCACAAATTCATGTTGGCGTTTATGCCATGCGGCGTCCAGATTGTGCATCGTTATTCCGGTATGGCGATGCCCAACCAACAACGCTTCGTATTCTTGCAATAGCGGATAAATATCGCGGGCATTGCGAACACCGAGGCAGATATCGTACAAAGCCTCCAAAGAATCGGGGACTAAGAGCGCCAAGGGACCGGTATTCTCAAGTAAGAAATCGGAGAGAAACCACCATTCGCTTTGGCTTTCGTTGGGAATACCGGCGCGTAGATAGGAAATATGTTCTTTAAGCGGATAGGGGTAACCATTGATGAGGACCACTCGCGGCTCGTCGTATGCGCGGCTTTCCAGCGGCTGACCGACGTTGATGTCACCCAGTGATTGCAGGATGGTTTCAAACTCATGCCAATCTTTATTTGAAAGTATCTTGTAGCGCTTCGCATAGCCGATCAGTGGCCAACCGTCCGAGGGCGTAGGGTCTGTGTCGCTCGCTGTACGTTCGAGAAGCCAACCGACAAAATGTCGGTCGTGGTTTGGGACGATCGTTTCACAGTAATAATTCATCCAATGGTGCATTGCGCCAATCTGCACAGCGTTTCGATTTTTGAGTTCCTTGTTTAACGTGTGGTGACGCTCTATGAGCTCGTCGGCCATTTCCGCGCCGCTGAGGCGGGGATCGCCCGATGCTGTGAAAGCGCCTTCGAAAGAGAGAGGGCTTGGCCAGTGCGGCGATTGGTTGGACTCGCGCCCAATAGCATCGAACCCCACAATGTCGATTCGTTTATATGGTAATGGATGGTGCAAGCTGAGTACGGGACCAGACTGAAAATGAGCGCATGTTTTCGCCAGCGTCTCGCGAAGTTTGTCCCATTTGTACACAGCTTGTTGTGACAAGTTTATTCCGCTGACCCAGTCTTTGTAGTGGCCGTGTTTTCTGATTTCCTTTTCTATCAGATTCCCGATTATTT
>WJJU01000298.1 GCA_014729595.1 Chitinivibrionales bacterium | reverse complement strand
GTACGGGTGTCGTAATAATCAGCGACGAAATTGGTGCCGTCATCAAAAGAATACGCGTAACCCAACGGCGCTAAAAACCAAAACACCAGCCGGGATCACGCGAAAAAGCTATTGTATACGTGGAAAAGTATGGTTTTAGAAAGCAAACGAAACCCTGAATCCCAAAAAAACCAACCCACCGACAATTAATCCCGCCACACCGCCTTTTTTGGCGGTATCTCGGTCGTTTTGCATCTTGGCGTATTTATCTTTGCATGTGGTTATAGGATTGGCGGCCGCAAGGTCGTCGTCGATTGACGAATAGCGCGACATAAGGTACGCACCGACTCCGGTACCGACAATGCCGATGGTAAGGCTGCCGTAGCGGAGCAATTTTGTGCGGCGCGAGAGGAACACGGTCTCGGTGGAAGCTTCTTTCTCCAGAGATTCTTTTACCTTGCCGGAATTATACGAATAGGGATTATTGTCGTGTACATACTGAATGTTTTTCGTTGACCGTAAAATGAAATTGGCCGTTACTGACAAAAAGACCGTTTTGCCCGACCACGTTTTTGCTTCGCCATTTCTGATTCCGTCTGAGGCAGGACACAATTATTGTCTTCCATCGATGCTCCCTAAGGCGATGTCGGTGAAGGGGAAACGCCTATACCGGCCATACCGGGTCGGACCAAGTTAAGTGCTTACAATTCATACACTTAGACCCACTCGGAAACCCTTATAATTGCCTCGGATGTCAAAATAAGCGGTTACAACTGCTGTTAAGACACTTGTTTCTAAGGGATTAAGCCGGTCCGACCCTGAAGCAATTAACCCAAGACAGAGGCTTCACCTATGCCTGTACGACGATGACAACCGGTCTGGACTCATTCTTTTATGTTGCGGTTGACAACAATGGCGCCGTATCTTTGGCGGTCAAGGTAACATTGACTATAAATACGCCCTCTGATCGTGCGCCGATCGCGGGTAACGATGCGTATGAAATCAACGAAGATGAACGGCTTGCCGTGGCGCTCGATAGTGGCGTGACCGTCAATGATTCCGACGACGTCGGTATCGTGTCTGTCGAGTTGTCCGACTCTGCGGATCACGGGACGATTGTGTTTTCGGCAACGGGCGCATTCAGCTATAGTCAGCCCAAAACTTTTTCGGAAGCGACCAGTCTTCTTACGCCGCTTTGGACGCCAACGGCGCGCGGTCCAACGCCGCGGTCGCAACAATAACGGTAAATCCCCGGCGGGATAATCCGGTCGCGGCCGAAGATGAGTACTTTGTGTATCGGGACAGTGTCTTGACGGTGCAAACGGTTGCCGGCGGCTTGCTCGGGGACCAACGCCGGTACCACTATAGAAATGAGCGGCAATAAAACCGTAATCGCCTCGTTCGAGAAGATCCCGGCGGTAAACGGGGTGGTGTATGTGAACCATACCGCTAATGGAAACAACGATGGAAGTTGTTGGGGGGGATGCGTATACCTATTTGGAGACTGCGTTCGATAGCGCAACGGTGGACGTGCAAATATGGATTGCAAAAGGCATCTACAAGCCCGATAATTCAAGAAGCGATGTTTTTGGACTTAGTAACGTAACCAGTGCTCGAGCCCGTGGGGGGGTCACTGGTTTTGAGGAAAGTCAAAGGAGTACCACCTGGTACCTAAACGAAACCATTTTGAGCGGAGATATCGGAATCACAGAATACAAAGAAGACAATTCCCATGGAATTTGGGAGATATACGATATCGGTGGTGCTGTAGAGCTTAACGGGCTCATTATTGAAGACGAGCGTTCTGACGGCGATGGTGCGCGAAGCGTATTTGTTGATGGTATCGGCGATTTTACTAGAAGCCGTCTCATAAATGGGTGTGTTGGCCCGAGACTGAGCGAGAATGGCTGTGCCGCGAAGCGCGAAGCAGACATATCCGCTGTGATATGGCGATGCAGCGCGACAAAGGCACAGGCATTCGCAGCCAGTCGAAGCCCGCAACCATTTATGAGATGGCTTCTATAAGCAATTGTGTATTTCGAAGAAACCGGGGATCAGCTCTTTTATGCAGTAATATCCCACGGATAACAGTTTCTAATTGTGTATTCACATGGTAATTATGGCCATGGCCTCACCGCAGTTTATCTCTGGAGTACTGTGGACTCCGCCACGTTTATGAACACCATATTCTACAATAATTCGGCCGCCGGAGGCTCCGCGGTATTAAGCGATCAGGATTACAACCAGACTTGCACTTTTCTGTTCTGCGACTTTGTAAATAACGAATGCACGGGCGGTAGCGAAGCCTATTCGCTTATTCATAGTTCAGCTCTCAATAGTCTTATCAACTGCAACATTTGGGGAAACCCCGGCTCCGGCTATATCATGAGCTTGGCAAGTTATCTATCTCACTGTAACGTAGAAAATCTTGATCAAGGATCTACGCTATTTGAGTATTGGGATTATATGGATCCCGAAGAGTGCATAAGCAGTTCACCGAATTATCAGAATAGTAGTCAGCCAAATGAAAAAAATGGTTCACCGCGGAGTCCGGCCTATTTCCACAATCCGGTTCACCCTTGTTGGATACAGGCACTTTTGTTCCGCCTGTTGGCTATACTTTCCCTGATGTTGACATAACCGGGAGAACTCGAAAGATTGGGGATAAATACGACATTGGGCCATACGAGATACGGTAGGTGATGTTCGGAAGGTACACATGGTTGGAATGCTACGGCATGCGGTAGCATTGACTGTAGGGATAATGTGATTCATATTAGAGAAATAGTACTTCTGACGGTTGTAGCACTTGGACTAACCGCCTGCGCCAAACCCAATAGTAATCCCGTAAGCGAGGGCGGCGCGAGCAGTCATCGCGTTGTGGTTACGGTTGTTCCCGCGGAGGCCTCGCCGGGAATCGTTACACGAGTGGTGGG
>WJJU01000297.1 GCA_014729595.1 Chitinivibrionales bacterium | reverse complement strand
GTGCCGGTCATACCTATTTTGCGCAAGCCCCAGAGCATACCGACAATGAGGGCCACGATAAGCACCAGATACCCGATCGTGCGAAAGAGTATGGTGGTTATGCCGGCCGGTTCATGCTCGCGCTCGCCGCCGGCGTCCGCCAAACCGCCCCGTGCGGTATCCACACGCATATCGCGATAAGCATGGTGATTCATTTCGGCGATATCAAAGGCCTCGGGGCCGTCTTGCGCCGACAATCCGCTCATCCAGCCCACGACGATCACCACCAGAAAAGAAACAACCGTCGATTTGCACCACCATCTATGCGTTCTCATGCAATTCCCTTATTTGTCGAGGGAGTAACGAGTACAATCGCTATCGCAGACTTCTAATTCTGTCTTCGGGGGAAACCAGCGAAACAATCCGAATGCCGAAATTTTCGTCCACCACGACAACTTCCCCTTTAGCTACGACCTTATTATTGACAAGAAGGTCTACCGGCTCTCCGGCCATTCTGTCGAGTTCCACCACCGAACCCGGCGCCAGTTCCAAGATACGCTTTATCGCCAAATCCGCGCGCCCCAGCTCGATCTGCACGTCGAGTTCAACATCGAGCAACATGTCGATATTCTCTTTAGGATGGGATCCGCCGGCGGAGTCGGACCGAAACATCTCGGTAAAGCCGCCGTCACTTTCCCCGTCACCCGGGTCCGAGGTGACATTGGCCAAATCCTCGAGTTCGGCGGCACTCAATCCCATCGATCCGCCGTCGCCCGGATCGCCCTTGCCATGCGATCTTTGCCCGAAATACTCGTTGAATTGCGCCGCAAGATCCGGTGTTACCACTATACCGACGGCGGCGTTCTCGAAATCCGTCACCGAAACCGTTACCATAACCGTTGCGGTGTCCTCAAGCGGAATCGGCGGATTATCAATGTCGAGTTCGGCAACCTGTACCATACCGACGGTGACGGTATTACCGATTTGCTCGCCGTACGAGGTGGCGCACGCGCCCATTACTTGATTGAGAAGTTCCGTTATTGCGTCCTTGTGGTCTTCGGTGTATTCGGCATTCCCGTCTCCCATCATCATAAGATCCGAAAGCAGGGCCACCTCTTTGGTACCAATAATAAGATGGAATTGCCCCTGAAGACCTTCCTCAAAGGAAAGCGTCAGGATTAATTGCGGCGCCTCGACGGACTCCTTGAGCTTGGCCGGATCGGTGGTTTCACCCTCCTCCGTTTTCCATTTCACTTCGCGGTTCAGAACCGTCGAAATGACCGAGCCCGCTTGTTCGCAGAAAATTTGGAGAGCCGTTTTAAGCGCCTCGTAGTCCGTTCCTCCGCCGCTTTCCCCGTTACCCTCATCACTTTCGATCGCACCGACGCCCCCCTCGCCGTCCTGCGACTGAAGAAGCGCGTCGATTTGCTCTTGACTTAGTATATCACTCATCGTATCCCGGAACCTCCCTCTCGATGACCTGGGTTATTCTCACCGCCTTTCTTCTTCCCACAATACCGCTTTTGCCCGCCATCTTGCTTTTATCCCCGATCCGAACGGTTAAATCGCTCTCGACCGGTTTCTCAAGGCAGAGCACGTCGTTGTGCTGCAACTGCAGCAAATCCCTGATAGTCAATTTTGTTTGCCCTATCAGCACCGAAAGGGGAAGATCGAGCGATTCCAACTCATGCTCCATCATCGTTCGCGTTTCGACGGTCGTATTACTCTGCGACGACATCCAGGATTCGCCGGACAAATTATTTATTACGCTTTCCAGGAGCATATATGGAAAGCAGAGACTCATCAATCCCGAAGCGTTTTGCATTCGAACTTCGAGCGATATGAGAATAACCGTTTCACCCGGGGGCGCGATTTGAACGAACTGAGGATTGGTTTCGTAGGTCTCTATTTTGGGACTAAACACCCCGATATGTTCCCAAATTTCCTTTAGATCGTTGAGTCCGCGCTCGACAATGCGGGTAATAACACTCTGCTCGATGAGCGTCAGTTCTCTGTTTTGTTCCGAAGGTCGCCCTTGACCGCCGAACAGTCGGTCAATGATGAAAAACACGAGCGCGGGATTGATCTCCATGATCGCACTGCCTTCCAACGGTTCCATCTTGAACACATAGATACAACTCGGATTGGAGATCGACATGACGAATTCGGAATAGGTCAGCTGATCGACACTTACCAGTTCAATTTCGACAAAAGTGCGCAGAAAGTTGGTGAGCGTGGTCGAGAATTGACGAGCATAGCTTTCATGGAGATTTTGCAGAGTCCGCATCTGGTCTTTTGAGACACGATCCGGCCTGCGAAAATCGTACAGCGACATGCTTTTTTCACCGTCACCGTCCTCTTCCTCTTCGGCAACACCTCCTACGTCAAGCCCCCCGCTCGGGGCGGAATCTCCGCCCGCCGAGACGGCCGACAACAGCGCATCGACTTCTTCTTGCGACAGTATATCGCTCACGTACGACTCCCGTGTCGAACGCTACTGAATGATAAATTCAGTCAGGTAGACGTTAGACAGTTTTCCCGCGTTTTTTTCGGGAAGCATTGTGTTGGCTTTGCTCAGAAAACGCTTGCGGATCACATTCCGGGCATTCTCCGATTGCAATTCCTCCAAGGTCATGCT
>WJJU01000296.1 GCA_014729595.1 Chitinivibrionales bacterium | reverse complement strand
TTAGTAGATTCTGAGAATAGGCGAATTGGGAAACCACTGAAAAATAAAAATGATCCGTTCATAGGCGTTTTTGAACCACTCACCCTCATTTTATTGCCGCGTCTATTTTGCGGGAAGTATTTTTAGGCGTGACGACAAAATGTGGTTTGAAAAGATAAAAATATTTGTAGATCGGAAAGTGCGTCAGACTTACATGCATAAGAGAAAGAATTAAATGAGAAAATCTATGAAAAATTTATTTGACGGCCTCTCACAATCTTTGGCGGAGATTCCGGATAAACTACGAACGAAAAAAATATGGGTGTGGTTAACCTTTGTAATTGCAACAATTTTTCTCATTATGGGAATCCGGCGGCTAACCTTTGATTATACCGTAGAAAGCTGGTTTTCGGAAAATGATCCGGCTTTTGTCGCTTTTAACCAGTATCATGCACAGTTTGGAAGTGAAGATGGTTTACTGATTGTTTATAAGCCCGCGGATGGAAATGTATTTTCGGCACAATCATTACGGGCAATAAAAGGAATACGGGATAATCTGATTTATAATCAAGGTAGCGGTGAAAATGAGGAAAAATCAGCGCTTAATCACATCGTAAGAATAAATACACTGATAAACGCCCCGGTATTAACCGTCAATGGCGATGCTCTAATATCAAAGCCGCTTGTAGGTGACAAAGTGCCAAGTGGTGAAGCTGCGCTTGAAAGAATACGGGAAACGGCAATGGCACAAAAAGGATTTCCACTACAGTATTTCTCGAAAGACCTGAAATATGGGGGGATATTCATTGAAACCGACTTTGGAGCCGTTCCATGCGATGAACAAAAAGCGAGTGTCGGTAATGACTTGGTCATGGAAGATATGGGGATGGAAGGGGACGGTGATGATTTTGATGAAGTTCCCTGTTTTGAACCGACCGATATTAAGCTTTATGCGAAATTGAATAAGGCGGTAAATGCAGTATTGTCCAAACCAGAATATGCAAAGCATCTTGAATACTTTGCTGTGGGTAATACGGCTGAATCGGAGTACCAAGCAAAAGTAAGTAACGAGATGGGGCTTTTGTACCTCGCGGCTCTGGTAATCATGATTGTGATCTTGTGGCTTTTATTTAAGTCATTCTCCGCCGTTATCTGGCCAATCTTGATTGTTGTTGTTACGACAATATGGACGCTTGGAGTTTCCGGCTGGCTTGGTTTAACAATGGGGCCTTTTTTCATTCTTACTGCATTTCTAATACTAACAGTTGGGCTTGCTGATGCAGTGCATCTTCTCTCGGCGTATCTTTTTTTTAGAAAATTGGAATACAATCATATTACGGCGGTAAAATACGCGTATAAGAAGGCGAGCGTATCATGTTTGCTTACATCAATTACAACCATGATAGGAATGGCGGCGCTATGCTTCTCAAATGTCATTCCAGTGCGTGTACTCGGCTTTATGTCTTCGATAGGAGTTGCATTTGCTTTTATTCTGACGGTTTTTTTGTTGCCGGTTATGCTTGAATTATGGGCGCCGGTACCAAAAGGTAAAAAGAACGGTACACGCGCAGAGGAATCGCGAAAGGGTTTGGTTCCTGATTTTCCGGCAATGTTACAAGGTGCACTAGATAGAATTGTGCCGGCCATACAGAAACGTCCCATCACATATTGTATTCCTTTTTTCTTTGTTTTTATTATTTGCCTTTATGGTATGTTTAGGCTCAAGGTGGATTCAAACACGCTAGCCATGTACCCCGCGGATTCTAAATTTAGACGGAGCGTTGAAATTATTGACGGCAAAATGGCTGGATCATCCCGTATCGCTCTCTATTTTGATCTCGGAGAAGAATTCGCTTTGCACAATCCGAAGGTGTTGCGTACAATTGAGCAGCTTCAGAATCAATTCGAAAAAAAATATCCAGAGTATGTCATTACGACATCTTCTCTTATAGATGTTGTTAAAGATACGTGGTGGAAGCTGCATGGAGGAAAAAAAGGAAAGTATGTTATTCCGCAGGAGGAAAAGGAGCTTTCGCAAGCTCTTTTTATGTTTAATAATGCGAGTCCGGAAGAGCGTAGAAGGCTTGTTGGAGACAATTACCGAAAAATGAATATGACAATTACGCTACGCAATGCAAGTACCTATGAGTATAAAGACGTCTTTGCAAACATGCAAAGCGACATAAATAGCGCGATGTCCAAAATTAGGCAAGAGTATCCGACTGCGCGCGTATCCATTACCGGAATCTTCGCCTTAATGATGAAAACAGCGGGTTACCTCACCATGACCGCGGCGCAAAGCTTTGGATCGGCACTCATAGTAATTAGTATCATTTTGCTATTTATTTTCGGGTCATTAAAAACCGGCTTGATCGCTATTCTTCCCAACCTTTTGCCGTCTATTTTGACATTCGGTTTGTTGGGACTTCTGAAAATACCATTAGATTTTTACACGATGATGCTTGCTCCCATTATCATCGGAATATCAGTCGATGATACAATACATTTCCTTTCGCATTATCGGTTAAGGCTTATGACGGACGAGAACTCGAATTCCGCACTTGTTCATACCTTAAAGGAATCGGGACAAGGTATTGTATTTACAACTTTAGTGCTTGGTCTTGGCTTTGGAATAATGTCGATAGCATCAACTCCAGGTACGGCGAAATTAGGAAAGTTTGGTTCCCTGTCGGTCTTTGCCGGTTTGATGAATGATCTGATTTTGCTGCCGGCACTGATTATGATTTTTCAATCTAAAGCCGATAAACAGCATGTGAATGTTTAACATTTATCACAAAAGCAAAATACTCGATAGGAGGAATGTTATGAATATTCGAGCCAAAAGTATTGTCGCTAGCACTATCCTGTGGTGCTGCTTGGCGGCAACGCGGAGTGGGGCGATGACTGCCGATGAAATAATCATGAAAGTAGATGAAGTTATGAGGGAGGCCGACAGTACAATGCTGTCGAAAATAGAGCTTACAACCTGTAAATATACCGTCGCAAATAATAGGATGAAATGTACGGAAAAACCTCGCGTAACAATCATTGAAAACATACGAAGAGACTATGGCCCTGATTTAAGGGATTCTCGTGCTGTATCAATTGTGCTCGAACCGCTCAGGGATAAGGGCATAGGTATGCTGTCATATCAATATGAGGAAATGAATAAAGAAAACGATACATGGCTGTATTTGCCGACGCTTGGAAAGGTAAAGCGGATCATTTCCAGCAGCGACGGGGGGGGGAGTTTTTTCGGGTCGGAATTCCTGGTTGAAGATATGGAAACACGAAAGGTTCAGGATTATTCTTATGAGATAATTGAAGAAACCAAATATAATGGAAGGGATGTGTGGGTAATCGCATCTAGACTAAATCCAGATAAGGCCCGAAAATCGGTTTACGGAAAGATTTTGTCTTGGGTGGACAAGGAAAGGTTTTTTACATTGAAAGAAGATTTATATAATAGGAATATGAAGCGTAGTAAACAAAAAATCATGAGAAATATCCAAAAAATTGATAATGTTTGGGTGGCGAAAAAAATTTCAATGAACAACCTCGAAACGCGTAGGATATCGAATATGGAATTTCTTTCAGTTACTTTTAATATCGATGTGGCCAATGAGATGTTTTCTCAGAGAATTCTTACTGATCGATCGTTCAGGGAGAAAAACATTGAAAAATTGCGGGCGTCGATGGAGTAGAGGAATGGGTTGCGGCTAAATACCGCGGGCAAGCCCGCGGCGGGTTTTGACTGACGCCTTCATGAGAACTATTGGTATATGAGCAAAAGTAAAGTGTGGAGCATTCATGAATTTGCAAAACAAAAAAATATTAATTGGTAGCTTGTGCGTTTTACTCGCGGGGCGTGTTTTCTCTTTGGACCTTACACAAACAGTGCGTGGGACCGCTATTGATCGGGACAGCGAACAGCCGCTTATAGGAGTAAAGGTGACTCTTTATGAACATGATTCTCAACGATCAGCCCGTACCAATATGCGTGGTGCATTCAAATTTGAAGATGTTGCGATCGGAAGAGTATCCCTGCGGTTTATGTATACGGACTATGAACCAAAAGTTATACCTAACATAGAAGTGAATTCAGCACAAGAAGTTGTGATGCAGGTATTTCTCAGGGAAACGGTCGAAAAAGATAAACATGTCGCTACGATGGATAAAGTTGTAGTAAAGGCCGAGCATTTAAAAGGGAAATCAAAAAATGATATGAGCCTTCTTAGCTCGCGATCAATAGCAGTAGAACAATCGGATTTATATGCCGGGGGATATGATGATCCTTCACGTGTGGTCGTAAACTATGCCGGAGTTGCAAACACCGGAAAAAACTCAGATATTATTGTTCGCGGAAACTCGCCTAAATATATGCAATGGAAACTGGACGGTATAGAGATTACCAGCCCGTATCATTTCAACGATCAGAACGCATCATTTGGGGCATTCACGGCGTTAAACAATAGTCTTTTGCGTACATCGGATTTTAATGCAGGAGCCTTCGCTCCCGAATATGGGAATGCTCTTTCAAGTGTTTTCGACGTAAGTCTTAGAAATGGAAACAATGAAAAAGTAGAAGTGACGGCCGGAATAGGATTGATCGGGACGGATTGCACCATTGAAGGACCATTTGCAAAAAATTATAACGGTTCATTCTTGCTTAACTATAGATATTCAACGATATCTCTGATAAATAAGTTCGGATTCGTTGACCTTCCCGGGGTTCTAAATTTTCAGGATGGAACTTGTAAATTATATATACCAATGAGAAAGCTCGGGACACTGTCTTTGTTCGCTTTCGGCGGACTTGATGATTTTTCTTTCGAGGATATAAGGGCTTCTACATTTACAACTCCGGGAAACCGCTATATGAGTGAAAATGAGAGTGAGGATTGGGATAAAGAACACTCTATGTTGAACGCCGGCTTAAAACATACGATATCCGTTAATGAAAACAGCTATTTAAAAACAAAACTGTCATACTCTACAAGCGGAATCGATGACGAAATATATGAAAAGAAGACAATCGAGATATTTGATTCCGTAACCGGCGAGCATCTCCGCGATTCGGTGCATAGTGAAAGGATTAATTTTGATAATAGATTACGGAAATCCGTTTATCGCGGTGCCCTGACCTTTAGTACCAAAGTTAATGAGAAAAATAAATTGCAAATAGGGGCTAAATACAGCTTGCACGAATATGATTATTTGCAGCGTAATCTTGGAAACGACGGAGAAATGTTTACGTCAATAGATTTCAAAAAAGACATCTCGACGATACAAGATTATCTAAGTTGGCAATTCAGATTGAATGACAGGGTTACATTCGTTTCCGGATTTCATAATATGAATGTACTAGTAAATAATAAAAGCACCATTGAACCACGCTTTGCCTTCGAATGGAGATTTAACGAATCGAATATGATGAATGCCGGTTACGGTAAACACAGTACAATGGAAAGTGTGCATCATTATTACGCCCAAGTAAAGGAAGACGGGAATGTTGTTGAACCTAATCAAGATCTTGGCATGCTCAAAGCGCACCATGTAGTGCTGGGGTATAATAGAAGGTTCACCGCTAAGCTTATGGGAAGAATTGAAGGATACTATCAATATTTATATGATCTGCCTGTAGAAAGCAATAAAGACAGCTATTTCGCAACGATTAATGAGGGTGTCGATTACAAGTATGTTGATTTGGTAAATGAAGGAACCGGAAAGAATTACGGAATCGAATTGTCACTGGAGCGTTTTTTCGATAAAAATTACTATTATCTCGCAAATGTGTCTATGTTTAATTCGACGTATACCGCACTGGATGGAAAAGAAAGAAATACAAGATACAATAACAATTTTTTGTCAAATCTGCTGATAGGTAAGGAATTCAGAAATTTTGGAAAAAATAACAATCGAACCTTGGGTTTAAATGGCAAAGTGTTCTTTCGGGGAGGGCAGAAAATTATTCCATTGCTTCGAGATGAAAATGGCAACTTGGCGGTTGAGCCGGAAAACAACAAGTATTGGGATCACGGCCAAGCCTATGAAAATGCACTTGATAATCTATATCAAATAAATATCTCCTTAAGCTATACGATAAATCGAAAAAGAACGGCCCACGAGTTGTTTCTCGATCTGCAAAACATTACCAATGCAAAAGCCGATATTACCGAATTTTACGATATGTCTGAACCTGATTCCGTAGGAAATGTTGAACAAATGGGATTTTTCCCGAATATAATGTATCGTATATATTTCTAACTAAGTGCGTTACCATATTTATGCGGACATTCGATTGTGCATAAATCGTGAAGAGTTCGTGATAAAGGAATTGGTAAAAGAGGACTTCTTGGTGGGATTGCCCAATTATTACTCCGAGCAGAATTGCGGTTAATTGATGGCGTGTGACCCGAC
>WJJU01000295.1 GCA_014729595.1 Chitinivibrionales bacterium | reverse complement strand
GAGTATAATACAAATGGGCCTTCGAAGCCAAAAATACGCTCGAATTCGTTCAGATGCTTTTGGCGCTTGGAACGCGGCACTTTATCGCATTTGGTAAATATCGGTAAGAGGGGTAATTGAAGAGACTTGAGCCACCGGCATGCTTCTACATCGAGCCTGGTTCCCGGATGCCTAAAATCGAGGAGCCATAGTATCCCGGCAAGGTTAGGTCTTTGTCGGCAATAATCATTGATTAAACGCGACCATCGTTTTCTCTCGCCATGCGAGGTTCGCGCGTAGCCGTAGCCGGGTAAGTCCACCCAGATCATGTCCTCAGTAATGCGATAAAAATTGGCGAGATTCGTTTTCCCCGGCCTCCCCGACACACGAGCAAGCCGCCGATTGCCAAGCACATGGTTAACAAAAGAAGATTTCCCCACATTGGAGCGACCTAGTAGGCAAAATTCGCCGCCGCGGGGCGGCGGGGCGTCTTCGTAGCGAGCCGCCGAACAAATAAAAGCCGCATGAAGCGACGAGACATCGACCAACACGATTATCCTTTCGCCGATCCGCGCACTTTCTAGGGTCCTCCGTCTCTACGGCTGATGTAGAAATTTCGCGGCAGTGCGCACTGTACGATCAATTTCCTCCCCGATCCTTCGGGACAGACAATATATATTTCATTCCAACGACCAATGTGACAACAAGCCCGCGGAGGAGTATCTCATGGGTATTCAACAGGCGATACAACTGGTGATCAATCGTACCGACTTGACCCTGGAACAATGCCGAGAGGCGTTCGATAAAATTATGGGTGGTGAAGCGACCGACGCCCAGATCGCCGCCTTTATCGTGGCACTCAGAATGAAAGGCGAAACGTTCGATGAAATCGCGGCGGCGGCGGCGGTCATGCGCGAGAAGGCTGCGCGGATCGTCCCGGCACGCACCGACTATCTTGTCGATACCTGCGGTACCGGTGGTGACGGCTCCAATTCATTTAACATTTCCACGGCCGTCGCCTTTGTCGCCGCCGGAGCGGGAGCACAGGTCGCAAAACACGGCAATCGTTCCGTATCGAGCAGGAGTGGCAGCGCCGACGTGCTGGAAGCCCTGGGGGTCAACATCGGTATCGGGCCGGAAGCTATGAAAGAGTGCCTTGACGAAGCAGGGATATGTTTTCTTTTCGCCCCCGCCGTGCACAAGGCAATGAAATTCGCCATCGGACCCCGTAAAGAAATTGCCGCCCGCACGATCTTCAATCTCTTGGGCCCACTCACCAATCCCGCCGGCGCCAAACGGCAACTGCTGGGGGTCTTCGCACCAGAGCTTACGCAACCGATGGCAGAGGCGCTTCGTACCCTAAAAAGTGAAAAAGCCTATGTAGTCCACGGATTGGATCGCTTGGACGAGGCCTCGCTCAGCGACGAAACCCAGATTACGGAGCTGTCGGCGGGAGAAGTCAAAACCTATCGGATAGAACCGGAACACTTTGGTCTCGAACGTGCGGAACGTGAATCGATCGCCGGCGGAACGGCTCAAGAAAACGCCGGGATCATTCGCAAAATTCTCTCCGGCGCCAAAGGACCCGCGCGCGACGTGGTTGTGCTGAACGCGGCGTTTGCCATTGCCGCGGCGGGGCTGGGAGAATCCCCGCGGCAGGGCGTTGACTTGGCAATCGAATCAATCGATACCGGCGCCGCGCGCAGCAAGCTGGAAAAGCTGATCGGCATGACACAGAAAATGGACTGAAGCGATTAGGACATCTGAGGATAAAGCATTTCAATAGTGTTCGACAGCTCGCGCAGCGGCAATTGGCCCGGGGCGATTTCGTGCTCTCCTACAAAGGCGTAGGTAAAAAGAGAACCGAATAAGGGAGCGACAACACGCGAAACGGCACCCAACGCCCCCATGGCAATAGCCACGACCGGCATGGCACACTCCTCACAAAAGCGTAGTACTCTCGTCACGTCAGTTTTCGCCCGCGGCATCACCGCAACCTTGAAAATCGTTGCACCCAACGCCTGAGCGCGTTCCGCCATCGCGTGAAGCTCGGCGATGTCCGGCGTCCGCGTAAAATCATGCTCCGAAACGATAACCGGTTTCCCTTCGCAAAGTGCTATAACCTCACGATTTACCGGAGTGTCGAGTTCGATATCAATGCAATCAACGAGTGGAATAAGCGTTTGAAAATAGCTCAGCCGACGCTCGCGGTTGCTTGGAGTCTCTCGCATAGTACCTATCATAGGCATGCCCGTCCGCTTCCGAACATCATCGACGTATTCCACGATACGCGCAAAGGAATCTTCGAAAAGGTCGACACGAACCTCGAGCAATGAAGCCCCCGCCTCACGAAATTCCATCACCTTTTCGACAGGCATGATACGATCGACTATAACCGCGATTTTCGGCGCCGCCCCAAGTTCGCAGCGTCCAATATGTACAATAGCCATAGCTTCTCCCCTATTTTTGGCTCCAAAATAAAACGTGCACCCGCGCGGCGTTCCTTACCGTTGTCGGGCGAGCTTTGATTAGCATCGTTCGTTGACGCAAATCCGATCCATGCTACCCGTATTCCCGCGAAAGCTCGGTGTCAAAAGCCGCGGCAACTTCTTAAATCGCCAACATGGCGGCGGCCCGTTTATCCAAAAGCGCCGGAAGCCCCCCGGGGATCCGCCGATCCATACTACATTCTCGCCAAACTTCGTCGCTTTCCATACACAGGTAAAGAGTGGTTTCCGGCCGGTATTCTTCCACAGCTTCACGAACGACACTGTAAAAATCGACTCTCACGCTCCGAAAATAGCGATATTTGCCGTCTTCACCCAGCACCAATTCGCCCGAGAAAAGAGGGAGATGCAATCCTCGCTCTTTTAGCCGCGCCTTTAGCGCGGGAACGCACCTGAACCCTCCAAGACTCCACCAGGCTATATGAGCCGGATCATCAAGCGCATCAAATACTCTTCGCACAACATCGCGGTATTCAGACTCCCATCGCGGATACCAGACCATGGGGTCAAAATGAATCGCCACCCAAAAACCCATTTCTTCACAGCGCCGCAGCGCTTCCAGCCGACGATCAAGGGAAGCGGTACCGTATTCAAGGCACTCGATCATGGCCGGCGTATTCATGGAGAATCCAATTACTACTTTACCGGGAACCTTAATTTGATCGAGCCCCCGGACATCGTCCCATTTGGTTTTGAACTCTACCAACACATTGTTGTATGGCTCAAGAAGCGCCGCGATACGTCTACAGATTCCCAACTGCTCTTCAAGATAGAGACTGTCCCCAAGCTCACCCGTACCGAATCGGATGATGCCTTCCTTGGCGGCGAGTTTTGATCGCACCTCGTCCTCCAAATCGGCGAAATTGCTGAACACAACCTGTTCCTCGCGGCCAAGATAGGCCTGAAGTACGCAGTAGGTGCAATACATTCCGCAACCGGTGAGCGGAGAAAGGATTTGATATCCGCAGCAGTGGTATCCCGCGCCCGTTCCGGGACACGGTTTCCAAAACTCACCGCAAAAGTGTTCTTCAACTATGGTATTTCGCCTTTTGGCGATCTCAGGATGTAGTTTCATTATAAGTACGGTGACGGAAAACGCCGGCCCTCCTAATTCTTCGGAACGAAAGTGACAACGCACAAAAGGCACAATAGAAAAGGTGGCGAAAGCCACCGGTACTCCTTATGCTTTAGAACGGCAGTGACAACGCACAAAAGACATAGTAGTTTGATCCCGAAGGAATCGAATTCCTTATGCTTCGGCATGAAGTGACAATCGACGAACTCAGGATAAAAATACCATTTCGGATCGCGTAATTCCTTCCAGGACTCAAAATGCAGATATTATTTTAATAAGTACTCATTTATGCCCGTCATCGCTCCAACAAGGAGCGTAGGAGGTTATTTCAATGAAGAAAAGCTGTTTCTCTTTATGCCTGAGTCTCTTAATTGCCCTGATGATGGGGGGGCCGGCACTTGCCGCGCCGGCCATTGAGGTCGACAGCGCCAAGTTTGATATCGGCAAAATCAAGGAGGGTACCAAAGAGAAGGTCACCCACACATTCAAGCTCAAAAATACCGGCAATGATACGGTAACTATCAAGTCGGTCAAACCCGGGTGAGGATGCACCGTGGTCGAGTATGACTCGATCATCCCGCCCGGTCGGGTGGGCGAAATAACGCAAGCGGTACGAATCAAGGGGTTGCATGGCGGAAGCTTCCGCAAGGGAATGCGTGTAATACTGAATGATTCGGCCAATACGACTTTACGATTGTCCTTATCGGGTAAAATTTTGCCGATTCTTGGCGTTTCTCCCAGATATTTACGGCTGAAATCGAGCGAAAACGCGGAAAATGCCAGTGAAGTAGTCCTGACCACCGAACAAAAGAATTTGAAAGTCAAGGATATCGTATTCAAGGAACGTGGCGGCGCCAAAGATGGTCCCGCCTGGCAGTCCTCTCTGCCCTATTTCATTGAGCATGAGACGACGCGAAGTGATACGGCGGACAAAGACGGTTATTACACCTATACGGTAAAAATCGCGTTGAAAACAGTCCCAAAGCAGAATCGCCCCGGCGAGTTTATTTTTAAAACGAACAATCGTAAAATGAGCGAGATAACCGTTCGGGGGATGATAGAACCGGGAGACTGATTACGGCTCGTACGACAGGAACCGATCGCGGAACTTCCGCGTCTTACCAATACCTTTTCGGACCGGTTAATTCCCGGCGACTGGGGATTTCGCTGGGAGTCGATCCGGTTCCTTTTAAGACATGCACGCTCAACTGTGCCTATTGCGAATGCGGAGCCACGACGCGGGAAACGCTTGAGCGACGCGAGTATGTGCCCGCCCGCTCGCTTATATCGGAACTCGACCGGTTTCTCGAAAATCGTCCGCACCTCGATTACATAACGTTTGCTGGAAGCGGTGAGCCGACGCTCAATAGTGCGATGGGTACGGTAGTTCGTCATCTGAAAGAGCACTATCCACACTATCGCACCGCGTTGCTTACCAACAGCACCCTCTTTGGCTTACCCGAAGTTCGGCAAGACGCTTCACTCTTCAACCTGGTGCTTCCCTCACTTGATGCGGTCTCGGAAAAGGCATTTTCGCGGTTGAATCGACCGGCGCGGGGTCTCGGTGCCCACGATATTGTCGAAGGTCTGCTGGCTTTCGCGCGGGAGTACACCGGCACGATGTGGGTCGAAATATTCATTGCGCCGGGGATAAACGATACCGATGCGGAGATCTCTCTTCTAAAGGATGTTCTGAAGACGATTGCCCCCGCCCGCGTGCAGCTCAACAGCCTCGACCGTCCGGGGGCCTGCCCCTCGATTAAACCCGCCACACCTCAGCTTCTGGCCGATATCGGCACACGTCTCTATCCGCTCCCGGTCGAAATCGTGTCGCGGGCACAGCCTCCTACGCTCACTGAGGCGGCGGCGACCGACTTAGAAGGCAAGATCCTCCCCCTCCTCAAACGTCGTCCCTGTACTCTGGAAGATCTTGCGGTAAGCTGTCGCTGCGAAATCAGACAACTGCGATCCGTGCTTAAACACCTGCTCAAACAAGGGCGGATACAAGAGACGGAGCTGTCGGGGAAGACATTTTACCGTTGTTAGCCCACTACCTCCGACACCGCTACTCCCGCTAAAACTCCTATTAACCCTCCCGACAATCGGTATAAATGGCGCCCGTGATATGCGGGTAAAGCCTGAAGGCGAATGCTCAGGCGATAACCTCAAGCCCCACGACCGATGCATTCTTTTAAAAGCCGCCATAAAAAAAGTCTCATAAATGCGGATCCCGCCAAACTGGATAGCGCAACGCGACGGGGCCGACCGTGAGACGATAGAGCACAAGAAACATAATGGTTTGTTCCAGAAGGGATCATATTCATTATGCTCCGGAACGGCGGTGACATAGAGGCGGGCACCGACCATATACACCGATCGAGCAGCAACTTGGAGCCCATAAATTGGCGCGAACCCCGCGTGCCGGCTGAAGGCGGCCTTGAGGGGCGCCTCCATGACGCGGAGCGTGAACCGGATGATCTCGTCCCGCCCGACAGTTGGCGGGAGTATATCCGAGGCGGATTCTAATAAGCGGCACCTGTAGCCAAACAGGCGGCATGTTGATAGCGGCATCAACGCAATCTTTCCTTTGCCCACGTATCCGTAACAGAAATCAAACAATGAACGGGTATCTTTTTAAACAGTTAAAAAAGCAAAATGAATTAAAACCTAAACACGTAGATTTTCTCGCGGTGAATCGCGAAAGTTCCCCGACGATATTGTTCCGTCACCAGCCAAGCCATTTACGAGGAAGCAACTATGCAGGTCACATTTTCCGCTAAACCGCTCAGCGACAACTATCGGGATCAAACGGCAACGCAGCCGAAGTTTTCAAGTTCACCGTTGAATTATCCGCGATTCGATCAAGGAGACACCAACGCCTGTGGTACAACATCGCTGGCAATGATCATGTGTGGTCTGGGGAAGGAATACTCCCCCGCTGAAATCGATGCGCGCATTCGGCGATTCGACACGGGAACCTCGGTGCAAAACATGATCGACTTCGCACGCGGCAACGGCCTGTCGGCCGAATGCTACAACGGGGCATCGCTTAGCGAAATCAAGCACCACCTGGCTGCCGGCCGCGGAGTACAGGTACTGCTCGATACCGCCGAGGCAAGCGCCGTAGCCGACCATTACGCCGTAGTTACCGGATTCAGCACCAACCGAAAGGGAAATGAGCTGATCCACCTGATCGATCCTGACGGCGGCAAAGATGTGACCATGAGCACTGATGAATTCATGGAGCGTTGGCAATCGCGTGTGGGCGACGTAGACCGATTTGCGACGGTCTACGGTGCTAAAGGCGACATGCTGCCGCCCGGCAGGAAAGGCAATGCCGCTGAGGAACTGGCGGTGATGGATTTCGTTAATGACTCCGGCAACCACGGGAATGTGATTTCGGAGCGGCGGCTTGCTCAGATACTTGCCGATCAATACACGGAAGTTGAAGCTGCGTCGTTGACTCAGTACTTGTATGCGGGAAGAGCGTCCGATACATCCGAATCAGTTGATGAGTCACTTAGCGCATCGCAACTTGATAGTAAGGATTTTGTCCGCACGAAAGAATTTCAGAATGGTCCTTTGCGCCGCATGATAAAGAAGGCTTTCAAGAACATTCTCGAAAGAAAGGGCGACGGCGACGAAATCGACAGGTGGGTCAAAAACACAAAGAATTACCTCGAAGGGAATCCCGCCGCAACCGCAAAGGATATTGCGGATTTCCTGGCTGAATCTTTTCACAAAAGTGACGAATACGCCCATTCCGCGGCATTTCAAGAGGACCCTCTGCATACCATGGTCCGCAAGAGTATTAAGAACATCATGGGGCGCAAGCCCGAGAGCGGCGAGGTCGGAAAGCTGGTCAATGAGGCAAAGAGCTTTCTTGATAAGAACGAAAACGCGAATACCAAGGATGTCTCGGAATTTCTGGTTAATGCATTGAGCAAAAGCGAGGAATTAGTCCAATCGGATGCGTTTCAAGGCGATCAATTACGCAGCATGATCCGCAAGGGCTTTAAAAATATCCTCGGAAAAAAGGCCGCAACCCGTGAAGTTGACCACTGGGTCCAACAAACAAAGCGATTTATTTACAAGAACAAATCCGCGAACATTGACGATGTCGCAGATTTTTTGGTCGGTTCATTGAGAAAAAGCTCTGAGTACGCTCATTCAGACGCCTTTCAAGCGGAGCCTCTGCACACGATGGTGCGTAAGAGTATCAAGAGTATTCTCGACCGAAAGCCGGAGAGCGGCGAAGTCGGTAAATTCGTCGATCAGACAAAGCGTTATCTCGATAAGCACGAAAATGCGGGTATCAAAGACGTTTCCGATTTTTTGGTCGGTTCATTGAGCAAGAGTGCGGAATACGCTCATTCAGATGCCTTTCAAGCGGATCCTCTGGGCACTATGGTTCGCAAGGGTATCAAGAATATTCTCGGCCGAAAGCCTGAAGACGGCGAAGTCAGTAAATTGGTCACCCAGGCAAAGCGATATCTCGACAAGCAAGAAAATGCGGGAGTTAAGGACGTCTCCGATTTTCTGGTCGGTTCATTGTACGGCGGCGGCGAGTATGCGCATTCCGATGCATTTAAGGGCGATCCGCTCAAGTCTATGGTCGCCGAGACATTCGAAAGGGTTATGGGTCATGAGGCGACCGACGGCGAAATCCTCCAATGGACCGAGTACGCGAAACTGCATTTGCATACGAATAGCGAGGCAACAATTCGCGACATTTACGATCATCTCATAGGTTCAATGAATGGTAACGCGGCCTACGCGCACAGCACCCTGTTCGCGGCCGGTCCGCTTCGGGATATGATGCACGCGGGCTTCGAACACTTCCATAACAAAAGGGGCTCGGCCGCCGAAATCGATCAATTTTATATGCGGGTGCGCGAATTTCTCAAT
>WJJU01000294.1 GCA_014729595.1 Chitinivibrionales bacterium | reverse complement strand
TTCCTATCTTCTTCCGCAACTGATTGGTTTCTCCGGCCTGAAAAAAGGTAAACAATGGTGGTCTCTGGATCGATTTTTCACTTTTTCGTCACCGATCATAGCGATTGAGTCCGCCGAAAAAGTAACCTTGTTTCCCGGAATCAAGGGAAACCGCAGGGATCTGCGGCAACAGTTCGTGGAGCCGGTCCAGAGGTACTCTTTCGGGGGGAGAGACTTTTTTATGGGCGTGCACACCACGCAGGGCTCCTCCGAAAAAATCTATAAACAAACGGTTCATTTCGTCGACCACGCCGGAAATCGCCTGTTCGTCGATACCCTCGAAAAGCAAGTCAATAAGGATGTAGTGCTCGGGGAGGATGAGTCGACCGTCTACACCGTCAAGAAGACCGCGCAATATGCGTTTTTGCCGGTCTCGGACGACCGGGGTGATGTGTACTACGGGGTACTCGACCGGGACGAAAGAGAGCTTGTCGTACACAAAAGGAGCTATTACCGCTATGTCCCTCGGTCGCATGAGCCGGATTTGGCGCACTTGATCGATGTGGAAAAAGGTGTTTCGTGGGAACCTGTGGCCATCGGCTGCGATCCGCGGCGGTCCGGGGGTGCCACCATACCGGAAGTGACGATCATGGGGCTCGACGGAGTGCGCAGAGCGGCTCGAACGCGCGATCTGATCCGTCGCCGGTACATCGTTCGTATCTTTCGGCGTATTCATCGAGATGTCGAACGCAAATTGACAAGCGATCAAATAATTCTACCTGCCGGGATGGAGACGGTACGTGATTCGTTGGCCGGGCAAGTAACTTCGAGCTGTCCTTATGGAATTTCCTTGAGCGGGCCGAGAGGAATTCATGTCGATTTTCATTATGCTCCCGGTGAGCGCATCATTTGCGCACGTGTTATTACCGCTCGTGACGGCGGCGACGTTATCGTGAGAGTAGACTTGGCGAACTATGCGGAAGTCCTCCTGTTTTCGCATGAAGGTGCATTTGTAAACCGGTTTGTATTCAATCGACAGGCATACGACGTCCGCCGTGATATCATCGTCGCTTCCCGTACGAGTCCTATCATCGAGCTTGATCTTACGGAGGACTCGGAGCGGTTTTTACGATGGGTTCCCACGATTGAACCTTCCTACCCGCAACAGCATTAGGGGGAGGGGCCAATTGCCGACCTCGGTCCCGACGGAATCAGAAATCCGGCATTTTGATCAGCGATTGCTTGAAGGGCTCAATAAGCAACAGCGAACCGCCGTTACCGCGGCATTTGATCGGCATTGTCTGGTGTTGGCGGGAGCGGGATGCGGTAAGACCGCTTCATTGATTCGCCGAATCGCCTGGTGTATCCATTATCACTACTCCCCTTCAACTATCCTTGCTCTAACATTCACCCGCAAAGCCGCCGAAGAAATGGCGGAGCGGCTTCGGGGACTTCTTGGTACGGGGCCGGAAGTGGTCTTGCCTTTGGTAACCACTTTCCATGGCTTTGGCCTTCGTGTGTTGCGTGAGAGCATAGACGGGGTCGCGAACGCCGGGAGGTTAGGCTACGGGGAAGCGGAACCGAGTTTGCTTTCCTCGGCGGAGCGCTTAGAGATGCTGACGCGTTTAACCGACGACCGGGAGCGCCGGGCGATTGGGGGAGGTCTTCTTGAACTGGAAAGAATGCTTGCGTCTTTGGCCGTGCATCCCGCTCGGCTTTCCCACCTCGGCGAGCAACGTCTGGCGATCCTTCGGCGGATCCAAAATCGTCTGGCGGCCGAAAAACGTCGATGCAATCGGTGGGAATTTTCCGATATGATTCAACTCTGCCTTGAGCTTCTCCGGCGATGGGACGACGTTCGGTACCGTTATGCTTGTCGTTATCGCTATATACTGGTTGATGAATTCCAGGATACCAACCCTCTTCAGGTTTCACTACTTCGGGAACTCTTGAGTGAGGGAGCACGAGTGTTTGCGGTTGGCGATGATGATCAGGCAATCTATGGTTTTAGGGGAGCGGATATAGGTCCGATTCTGAATTTCAGAGAGCATTTTCGCGGTGCGTCGGTGCTGAAACTTGAGACGAACTACCGAAGCACTCCTTCGATACTTCGTGCCGCCAATAAAATTTTTCGTGACAAACCACAGCATCTTCGTAAGCAACTGCGCGCGGGGAAAAGCGGCTCGGGGCGGCGCGAGCGGGGACCACGCCCCCGCATTCGCATCTTTAGGGATCAGGACAGCATGTTTGAATGGATTGCGGAGACCGCGGATAGTATCAGCACGCGCGAGAAGATCGAAGTGGCGGAAATGGCCGTGCTGTTCAGGCTAAACGAAACTAAGGAATGGTTTAGAAGGCAATTGGAAAGCGTTCAAGATGATCACGCCTCATTGCCGCGGCTCATGACCGTTCATGGGAGCAAGGGATTGGAATTTTCGGTGGTTTTTCTGTGTGATTTGGAAGAAGGGGTGTGGCCTGGTTCTCGTCGGCGAAAACCCGCGCGGATACGTACATGGTGGGATGTTGTGCAACGAGTCATTTCGAACTCACAGCCGGAGTCGGACGCCGACCTGGAGGAGGAACGTCGCCTGTTCTACGTAGGGGTAACGCGGGCGGTGCGGCGGCTTTTTCTGTTGAGCGCCCGGAAGAAATGCCTGGCGGGACGAACCAGGCGATTTGAGCCCTCGCGATTCCTCCGCCTTGTTTAGTTTTACCCCCGCCTTGACTCAATTCGTGCATTGTGCTATTTTTAGAAAATTTCATCTTTCTGAGATCCGGGTCTTCAAACTCAAGGGATGAGCGAAAATATGTCTTCGCGACCGCTAACGTACGCCGATGCAGGGGTGGATTTGTCGGCTTGGGCCGAGACGAAATCTCGTATCGGCAAGCTGGTGAAATCAACCTACAATGCCGGTGTTCGCGGCGCCTTTGGGCAGTTCGGGGGCTTATTTGACATTTCGGCGCTCAAAGAGATGGAATGCCCTATTTTGGTGTCATCCGTAGACGGTGTCGGCACTAAACTCAGAATTGCTTTCGAAACGGGAGTTCACGATACCGTCGGTGAGGATATCGTTAATCATTGTATCGACGACATCCTTGTTTTAGGGGCGCGGCCGCTGTTTTTTCTGGACTATATAGGTACCGGTAAATTGTCCCCTGCAATAGTCGAACAAATTGTTGCGGGACTTACGCGCGCTTGTCGTCGGGCGCATATTCCGTTGATCGCCGGTGAAACGGCCGAAATGCCGGGCTTTTACGCCGCCGGTGAATACGATATTGCGGGAACGATCGTCGGCGTTGTCGACGGGGCCAGGGTTGTAGACGGAAGTCGCATCGCGGAGGGCGATGTTATAATCGGCTTGCGCTCAAACGGATTGCAC
>WJJU01000293.1 GCA_014729595.1 Chitinivibrionales bacterium | reverse complement strand
CGAGCGTATTGGTTGACGAAAGGCAGGTCGAAGGGCGGTTTACCGTCGGTCTCCCGGCGTACGGAAGACGGATTGCGGGTCGGGAAGCTGCTCGGATGCTCCTCGAAGAACTTCCTCGGATTGTGGCGGCGTCTTTTTTTGCCGAAGGAATCGATACCGCGAAACTTGAGTTGCATGTTGACACTGCGGAAGACTGTGAGACTATTCGACGGAATCTCGGTGAACTTGGGTACGTGGCGTTTGTGCCCGACGGTGCCGTGCTTCCTCGGCAAAGCGGTGTGGATCAGCGGCCGTTGACCGGTGCTGACGTCGTTGCATTCCGCGCTCCGAATTCGCTCCGCACCGAAATCGAGACTCCCCACCGCGGAAAGGTGGCCGGGATGGCCGTTCCTCGCGGCGTCACCCTGATTGTCGGCGGCGGCTACCACGGAAAATCGACGTTGCTCGCGGCACTTGAAGCGGGGATTTACAACCATATACCCGGCGACGGCCGGGAACTTGTCGCAAGTAATGCCGCGACTGTAAAGATACGCTCCGAAGAGGGACGCCGAATACAAAGGGTATGTATCACCCCGTTTATTAGTCACCTTCCTCAGGGCAAGAACACCGACGCTTTTTCGAGTGATAACGCCAGCGGCAGTACCTCGCAGGCGGCAAACATACTGGAAGCACTCGAAATGGGTGCCGAGGTGCTTCTTATCGACGAGGATACCTCGGCAACTAATTTCATGATTCGCGATCAGCGTATGCAGAAGCTTGTGGCCAAAGAGCATGAGCCGATCACTCCTTTCATTGACCGCGTACGTCAGCTTTATGAAGAACACGGAGTATCGACCATACTGGTGATTGGCGGTGCCGGCGATTATTTCGACGTCGCCGACCATGTTGTCTGCATGCGCGACTATCTTCCCTCCGACGTCACCAAAGAAGCAAAGGCGGTCGCCCGCGATCTTCCCGTCGAGCGAGTGCGGGAAGGTGGCGAATCGTTCGGGAAAATCGCACCGCGTGTACCGATTGGGGCAACCCTCGATCCGTCCAAAGGCAACCGCGCCGTCAAGATCGCCGAGCGCGGCGTTGACACTATACAGTTCGGCGTTAACGATATTGATCTCAGTGCGGTCGCTCAGATTGTCGATACGGCGCAGACAAGAGCTATCGGTGATGCACTTTTTTTAGCTAAAGGCATGATGCGGAGAGGTAGGACCCTCAGGGATATCGCGGATGAAATCGAAGCGCGCATGAATCGGGAGGGGACGGCAAAGCTTTTTAACATGCCTTCCGGCGGTTATGCGGCTTTCCGCCGCTTTGAATTTGCCGCCGCGCTCAACCGACTTCGGACACTCTCCGTAGAGTAGAAAAGCAATCTTGAGACACTTATCCCGCGATAATCGGCGTTCCCGCCGGGTGACATGAGCTATATTGCTATTGCAATGGATTGAATAGCACAACGGGCCGGCGCGGTGGTACTTTTTTCATTGGATACCAAGCATGCGCAACCTTCGCACTATTCGAATCGTAAACCAGAGCATTTTCTTTACGCTCTTTGCCGTCTCATTACTCGTTACGGCTCCCAATGCGGTCGGCTGGTTTTTCTGGTTGAATCCGCTCGTCGGCATACTGACCTCGGTGGCGACGCGCGCGCCGGTTTTTCCCGCTTTGGCGGTAGGCATCGTTGTTTTGATTGTCACGGTTCTTCTGGGAAGGGTATTCTGTGGCGGCGTGTGCCCACTCGGTGCCGTCATCGATTTCTCGGATCGTTACCTTTTTCGGCGTATGCGCTCGTCACGTCGTCGGCCGCCCAAATACCTCCGCCGTCTCAAATACATCCTATTGACGGTTTCGTTAGTCGGCGCCCTGTCCGGTGTTCTCTACCCCTTGTTTTTCGATCCGATTCTTTTGGCTACCCGTATCGCCACATTAGTAATACTTCCGCTTGGTCGAATCGTGATGATTGACATGCATGGATTAGTGAAACCGCTGTTGGATGCCGCGGGTGCTTACCGTTTGAGTTTGATTACCCTTCGGTCGCCGTTATATTACGGTACGTTGGGCGCCTTGGCTTTAGCGCTTGTGATTATCGGAGGTGGATTTTGGGATCGGCGGTTTTGGTGCCAATATCTCTGCCCGAGCGGTGCATTTTTCGGGCTGCTTAGCCGCTTTGCACTCTTTCGGCGGAAAGTCGATTACGACAATTGCAGTGACTGTAAGCGATGCGCCGCAACCCTTTGCCCGACGAGAGCGATCGATGAGCGGGATTACCGGGTAACCTCAACCGCTGAGTGCGTCCTTTGCGGCCTTTGCAGAGAAAAAAACAAGCGTTGTACCTCCTTCGGCTTTGCTTCACCGAAACGTTCGGTTGTCCGCGGCGCGGACGTCGAGCGACGCCACTTTGTCGCCGGTGCACTTGGCGGTGCTCTCACGCTCCCGTTTCTTCGCGCCAATGCGTTTGATCGTCGAGATAATTCCGGAAGGCTCATTCGGCCTCCGGGAGCCGTACCTGATGATGAATTCAATTCACGATGCCTCGGGTGCGCTCATTGCCTTAAAGCATGCCCTACAAACGCGATACAGCCCTGTACCTTTGCGGACGGTGCCCACAGGTTGTTCACCCCGAAGATAGTAGCCCGGGTGGGCGGATGCGAAGAGACCTGCCATCTATGTGGCCATGTCTGTCCGACGGGGGCGATCAGGAAGCTGTCTTACGAAGAAAAACGGTTTGTCAAAATCGGGACCGCGGTAATCGACCGTCGTCGCTGTTTGGCGTGGGAGCAGAATAAGGAATGTGTTGTTTGCGATGAGGTGTGTCCGTACAATGCCATAACCACACATTTTTTAGAGACGACGACCGGTCCGTTTCGAGTACCTGTTGTCGATGAGGACCTCTGTCTGGGATGCGGCATGTGCGAGCACCATTGCCCGATTTTTGATAAAGCCGCAATCGTCGTATATAAATTCGGCGAGCAACGCAAGTCCTCCGGGCCGTATGTAAGCGAATGGAAAAAGGAGCGCATATTAGAGCGGCGACGTAAGTCGGACCGTGAGGCGATCGGGCGAAGCTTTGGTCTTCCCCCCTCCGAGCTTGGTTCTTCGGGCTCAAATCGGATGGAGGCGGATACTAATACGACCCGACGACGCGAGGATACTAAACTGCCACCCGGTTTTTCTCTCGACTAGAAGGATAAACACGATTTGAGCACGATTACTGTATCCCACACAACAATCAAAATTAAACGGGAGAATCGGCTATGGTGATGAGCACGAGGCGAGGGTTTCTGAAGACGACGGCGGCGTCGAGTGTTATGGCCGCCGTCGGGGGGGGGGCGGCGGAAACGACGGCCGGTAAGAGCGAGGTATTCACCGGCAAGGGCAAGGCTGAAGAGATTATACCCAAGATATTCGATAAGCTTGGGGGAATCCAAAATTTTATCAAGCCGGGTGGGCGTGTGTTGGTTAAACCGAATTTCAGTTTTTCCAATCCGCCGGAATGGGGGACGGGTACGTCGCCCGAAGCTATCCGAACCGTTGTGAAAATGTGCTTGGACGCCGGCGCAAAAAACGTGGTGGTCTGCGACAATGTCTTGCGCGAACCCGGCGCATGCCGAAAAAAAACGGGGGTGGACAAGGCCGTGAGCGATCTGAAGGGCGCGGTAGTATTTATTCCCAAACAGGGATCATTCTTCGAAGAAAAGACCAATGACAAGGCAAAAGCTCTTACCGAAACCAAGATAGTTAAGGAACTTGGCAAGGCGGATCTGTTCATCTCACTTCCCGCGGCGAAATCTCACAGCGCGGCCGGTGTTTCGCTTGGGATCAAAGGAATGATGGGCTTGATTAAAGATCGAAGTGTCCTGCATCGCGAGATGGATCTTCATACGGCCATTGCTGATCTTCTCTACTACATGCGTCCGCATATAACGATTGTGGATGCAACGCGTGCCCTGTTGGACAACGGACCGGGCGGTCCAGGGAAGGTGAAGGAACTCAAGACTTTTGTCGGCGGCTTGGATCCCGTTGCCGTGGACAGCCATGCCGTAACGTTGACTCCCTGGTATGGACGCCGATTCGAGGGAACGCAGGTCAAATACATCGAGAAAGCCGGCGCCCTGGGATTCGGCAATGCCGCGTCAGACATGATCAAGGAAATAGCCGTCTGACCGGTCGCTTCGCTTGGCCACTCGATTGCCACCTTACTGTGGGCGACGCCTATTTTTGCAGATCGAAACTTAAAACGACGGCGTCGGCGCGGAAATAGTCGAATCTATCGATGACGGGCATCGAAACCAATCGGTGGAATCCGTAATCATGATGATGTAGTGGTCGTCATGATGGTGGTATGAATCGCTTTCGATGCTGACGCCGCTACAGTAAGGAGCACGGCATGGAGCGATCCGCAGGTATACTTCTTCACCCAACCTCTCTTCCTTCACCCTTTGGTATCGGCGACATGGGGCATGACGCTCATCGATGGGTCGATATGCTCGCCGATCATGATCAGCGTCTTTGGCAAATGTGTCCGCTCGGACCGACCGGATACGGCGAGTCGCCGTATCAGTGTCGAAGTTCTTTTGCCGGAAATCCATTGCTAATTTCGCCGGGATTGCTTGTCGAGGACGGGCTGCTGACCAACCGGGAGGTCGAGCAGTATCCCTCGCTTCCGGCCGATCAAGTTGATTATGAGGGGGTACGAAGCGCAAAGGAGCCGTTGTTTCGCGCGGCATTCAAGCGTTTTAGTCCCAGCGATGATTTTGCCGAGTTTTGCCGGCAAGAAGAGGCGTGGTTGGAAACTTATGCGCTCTATGAGGTAATACGGGCGTTGCAGGAGCAAAAGCCCTGGTATGAATGGCCTCCTACCTTGCGTGAGCGCAAGCCCAAGGCAATTAAAGAGATTCAAGAGGGGTACAAGGAGGAATTGGCCTATCACCGCTTTGTTCAGTATATATTCGACAGACAGTGGCATCGGCTAAGGCGACACGCCAACGATCGTGGGGTTGCGATTGTGGGAGATATTCCGTATTACTGCGCATATGACAGCGCCGACGCCTGGGGCAATCCCGAGATACTCGAACTTGAACCGAAAACCTTGCGTCCCAAACGGGTCGCGGGCGTGCCGCCGGATTATTTCAGTCCGACGGGGCAATTGTGGGGTAATCCCGTTTACGATTGGGATTTTCTTCGTTCGCACGGCTATGAGTGGTGGATTCGTCGCATTGCCAGGTGCCTAGAGTTTTCCGATTGGCTTCGTATCGACCATTTCAGGGGGTTTGAATCGTTTTGGGCGGTGCCCGCGGGGGATGAGACGGCGGTGAACGGTGAATGGGTTTCATGTCCGGGGG
>WJJU01000292.1 GCA_014729595.1 Chitinivibrionales bacterium | reverse complement strand
TATGCAAATGGGTAAAGTCACGCGAGATCGGCTTGCGAGACTGATACAAGGACGGCCCCCTCAGTAGGTCGATGCGGCAATGCAAGGGAGATAGATTATGCGATTCAAGTGTATCCAACGGGGACTAATAACGTTACTGATCGTGATGGGCGGGTGTCAAGAGCAACTTGATGAAGAACAAAGATTCGCTCGCGTGGGAAGAACGGTGCTGTCCCGCGAGGACTATCAAGCGTTTCAGAAAATGAAAACGATGCAACCCACGCCGGTTAATGAGCAGTTTTCCAAAACACGTCCCGTTCATACCCTGATGGTGGAAACTGAAGCGCTTTATCGCAAGGCCCGCGGGCAATCGAATATCGAATCGTCTATGAGTTGGGAGTGGAAAAAGCGGTTTTATCCGGCACAGATGTACCTTGTCGAGATTTTGGACAAAAATCGCGGTATTACAAATGACCGGATCGAAAAATTCTATAAGGCGAATAAGAAATCCTTTGCGGACACGATCAAGGTCCCCGTAAAAGTCGATTCGCCCGATTCGGTTGCCGCCGCCGAAGATACCGTTAAAGACACGCTTATTTATAAACCGCTTATCGAGGTACGTAGCACGGTTGTCGACACCCTTTTCTTGCGCAAATATCCACCCGATTCCGCATTTTGGGTTAGTAGTGTCGATTCCGGCGATACGGTCGTCGATACCGCGGGGATTCGGCGGCAATGGATTAATAATGTTCGTCGCGATCCGGCCGGTTTTTTTATGCGCAAATACTACGAAGAAAGCTACGGCGAACCGTTGCCGGATTCACTCGGCGAGTGGGTGGGCTCGGGCAAAGCGATAACGCCCGAAGACCTCGAGTTGATTCGTTCGTGGCTTCCCGAAAACCAGCGGGCGCGCTACGATAATCCTCAGGGAAAGGAATTCCTGGCACGGTGGCTCCTTAAGTGGAAGCTGTTTTCGGAGAAGGCGAAGGAGACCGGTTTCGCGAAACAAGATGAAGTTAAGGCGGTGGTGGAGTGGGCTAAAAAGTTCGAGGTTGTGAGTGACTATCTTACCCAAGAGACCGCTTCCGCGGAGCAAACCGAAATAACCGTCGACCCCTCAATGGTCAAATTTGCCTGCTGGGATCGAGGGGGCACACCCGGTGTCGAGCCCGACTCTGCAATGATGCGGAACATGATGGAGCAATACGCGAAGGATATGCGAAGGATTGCTTTGGAGGAGATCGTTTATGAAGCTCGCCAAGATGCGGGTGTTGAATATCTCCAGTCCGAGTGGACTGACAAAAAGAGCATGGGACCGGAGCAATTGGCCGCCGAGGCGGATTCACTGGCGGCCGCGGGAGAATCGAATAAGGCGCTTGAGTTATATCGGGAGCTTTCCGAATATTTCCCGTTTACAAAGGTGGGACGTGAAGCGCTGACGGAGCTGGCAAAACTGCAAACGGAAATGGGGCGGTATCAACAGGCGCTCCGCAATTATCGCCGCTATCTTGTTTTTGCCGCCGATACGCCAGAGGAACGCTGCAATACGTTTTTCATGGTTGGCTTTATTTACGATGAATACCTCGACGAAGCTTCTTTAGCCGAGGTGCAATACAAGTGGATACTCAAAAACGCACCCGAATGCGAACTTGCCGACGACGCGGAGTTCATGGTTTTGCATCTCGATGAACCCATGACCTCCGTCGAGGACCTTCGCGCCGAAGCGCGCCGTCAGGGACGCGATATAGAGGAAGATGAACTCGGTGACCCCGAAGAAACCGCCGATGTGTCCGAGTTGGAGGGGTAAAAAAAGAAAGAGACAAAAAATGTCTCTGAGCCAACTCTTCTATCATTAGTGATTGCGGGAAACGGAAAAAAGTTCAATCGGCTTTCGCCTTTAGGTGGGCGGAGGCCTTTTTCTTTGTGGGCCCGGCGGGGCGCACTTGCTTGGCGGCGCGGAAAAACGTAGAGCAACGAGCATTTGCGTAAGAGGAAGATAAAGTTAGCATTATGGTGCCGTAGTATCCGGGGAAGCCTGTCGCGGTCTGTCGACATGGAGGCGGACCACCCACTGCCGAGAGGTAGGGGGAAGGATTGGCCGGGTTTAGCAGTTGCCGGCTAAGGGCGTTTCGACCATGCGAAAACCAATACTATCTTCGGCAGGGTCATCGATCATGTTATGAACGGAACCATTCAGGTCACCGTCATCGCAACGGGATTCAACGTGGATACTTCGTGCGAAAAGAGCAATTTCGCCTCGCTCGAAAAGGCAATCAATGAAATCGCTCGTCGCATCAACCGATCAGGCTTCGGCGTCTTCCCTAAAACACGTCGACAAGGTTAAAAAGGGCGCCGCAAAAAAACATACGATATCCCCGATTCGGCCGTCCGATATTGTTTGGGAT
>WJJU01000291.1 GCA_014729595.1 Chitinivibrionales bacterium | reverse complement strand
GCTCTTGAGCTTGGCGCGCCGACCATCCGCGTTTGGGCGGGGCAACGAGGCTCGGAATCGGCCGATGAGGCATATTGGGATTCGGTGGTAAGCGATAGTACTCGCATTGCGGAGCGCGCATCGGGCGAGGGACTTACCATATCGTACGAATTTCACGCCAACACCTTGAACGACACCAATGAGTCGTCACACACATTTCTGCGGCGGGCCGACCATCCGGCTTTACGCTCCTACTGGCAACCGCCCAACGGCAAGTGCTTCGATTATTGTCTTGAAGGGCTAACCTCCGTTTTGCCGCTCCTCAGCAATGTTCATGTATTCCACTGGGAACGGAATGAACGATTCCCGTTGGCCGACGGAAAAGATCGGTGGCTTCCGTACCTCGAATTGGTCGCCGCCGACAACGGAGTACGCCATGTCATGCTTGAATTTGTCAAAGATGATTCCGTAGAGCAATTCAACCGCGATGCGGCTACGTTGATTTCGTGGTTGGCTCATATTCGTGATGTGCGCGAAGGCGGGCAAACGCACTCATGAAGAGTCAAATCGATAAAAACATGTTTGGCTTCGTAGCCCGTCGCATCGAAAAGCGATACGACCGGTACGCCCGAATTCATCAATAGCGAATATTCGCGAAAGGTGCGCACAATGATGCAACCATGGTTTACCGACGCCAAGTTGGGAATATTCATTCACTGGGGAAGCTATGCCGTTGGGCGCCGCGGCGGGGAGTCCTGGCCGATAATGAACGGTGAGGTCGCCTATGACGACTACCTGAAAGAGATGGAGCACTTTACGGCGGAATCGTACGATCCGGTTGCCTGGGCCGGCCTGTTTAAGCGCGCCGGCGCGAACTATACGGTCTTGACCACCAAGCATCATGACGGCATCGCTCTATGGCCTACGCGTCGGGATGGACCAAGCATTGCCAACCAACTCCCGTGCGGCGACCTGATCGGTCCCTATGTCGAGGCTGTACGCGCCGCGGGGATGAAAGTTGGGTTGTACTTCTCACACACCGACTGGTCGAACCTCGACCATTTCTCGGTGATCACCGGTAAATCCCCCAAAGAATTGCGGGAACTCCGCTCGCAGGCGGTAAACTATGGGCAAATCAAGCGCGCTCATCAAGAGGCGTACGATTTGAGTAACGACGCCGAGGTGCATGCTCGATGGGAACGGTTTCTGGATTTCCATCGCGGGCAAATCGAAGAAATACTGACCGATTACGGGCCGATCGATCTTATTTGGTTCGACGTCATGATGGGGCGGAAGGGGTTCGGGTATCCGTGCCGAGAGCTGCGTGAGTTTATTCACGGCCTATGCAACTCAACCGTTATCAACTCACGACTCGGCGAATACGGCGACTACGAAACACCGGAACAGTTCATCCCGGTTTATCCTCCCGAGGGTGCGTGGGAATTGTGCATCACCACCAACAACACCTGGTCCTTTACCGGCCGTGAGGATAACTACAAAACGCCCACCATGCTAATCGGCATGTTCTGCGAATGCCTGGGCATGGGGGGTAATATGCTCCTCAATGTGGGGCCCGATAAAAAAGGGGTGATTCCTTCCAGGCAGGTGGCGCTGTTGGAGGCTTTGGGCTCATGGATACGTAAGCACGAGGAGGCCGTCTACGGTACTATTCGGGGATTGCCGCACGGCTATGCCTATCATTTCAGCTCACTCAACAAATCGCGCGATACGATTTTTTTATACATGGCTCATACCCCCAATGAAGCTACCGATATCAAGGGTATTCGCAACGGCATAAAGCGTATCAGCGTACTTGGGCACGGCGCGGAGTGTGCCTACGAGCGAATCGGGGGTGCGCATTGGCTCAACGTGCCGGGAGTTCTCTCCGTCAAAGTACCCCAAGAGGCTTTTGACGAGAGCGTTACCGTCCTGAAGATCGAACTCGACGGCGCTCTTGATCTTTACGGCGGCAAAGGTGTCGAAATAGATGTAAATTAGTATTCATTGCGTCTTACATTTTGCTCACCGCCGTCGCCGGCACACTGTCTTTATATGTCCGGCACGCTCTCGACGGTCCCCGGTAGCGCATCTTTGCTGCAAAATCGTTAAATGCGGCTTGTATTCGCTTTTCTCGAGCCTAAGGGGAATGACCTGTCATCCGCCGATAACTATTCATCACGTATGGAACGGAACACCGGCCGAAGCCGAAATCGACCCGGCTTGTTCGCATATCATATTTTCTCCTCCCCACCGTAATCCAACTTCGGCGTTGAGCTACATTAAATCCTCCCGCAAAATAGCTATGAAATCAGATTATATAATCATAAAGGGTGCTCGTCAGAACAATCTCAAGGACATCGATCTTAAACTCCCATTAGGCGAGTTTATCGTCGTTACGGGTGTCAGTGGGTCGGGGAAGTCTTCTCTGGCGTTCGACACGATCTATTCGGAAGGGCAGCGTCGCTACGTGGAGACATTTTCTCCGTATGCGCGCCAGTTCCTCGACCGCATGGACAAGCCGGCGGCGGAATCGATCGAGGGCATCCCCCCGGCGATTGCAATCGACCAGACAAATCCGGTGCGCACCTCCCGCTCGACTGTCGGGACTATGACCGAACTCAACGATCTTTTGAAGCTGCTCTTTGCACGAGCGGCGCGAGTTCATTGTCGCTCCTGCGGCATGCCCGTGCGTAGGGATACGGCCGAACATATCGCTCAGCGGATCGTGAACTCTTCGGGGAAGACGGATGGAGACGACACGATATTGATCACGTTCCCCGTGACCGTCCCCGCCAATTTCGGTGAAGAAGAGGTGCGTGAACTTCTGGCCGCACAAGGTTACCATCGCATTCACTCACGAAAAGGGAAGAGCCTTGAAGTCATCCAGGATCGTCTTCGGGTAAACGCGCGACGTCGGGGGCGTATTGTCGAAGATATCGAGGCGGCATTTAAATACGGGCATGGACGCGTGGCGGTTCATTGTATCGATCAAACGGGCGAAGTGAAGGATACCACCCGCTTTTCTTCGGACCTTCACTGTCCACGATGCGACATATACTACAAGGATCCGATTCCAAGCACTTTTTCGTTCAATTCGCCGATCGGCGCCTGCGAGGAGTGTCGAGGATTCGGGCGCGTGATGGGAATCGACTACCGCTTGGTGATTCCCGACGACACCAAGACGCCGGCGCAGGGCGCGATAAAGCCGTTTCGTTCCGAAAGCTATCGGGAATGTCAAGATGACCTGATTCGCTTTGCCGCGCGTTCGGGCGTTCCGACCGACGTTCCGTGGCGTGAATTGACCGATAAGCAGAGAGCGTGGTTTATTGATGGTGAAGGGCGGTGGGAGGACGGTAAATGGTATGGAATCCGCGGTTTTTTCGACTGGCTCGAGAGCAAGAGCTACCGCATGCATGTTCGCGTCCTTCTTTCTCGATACCGCGCCTATCATCCGTGTCCCTCGTGTAAGGGAGCGCGCCTCAAACCCGAAGCGCTCCTGTGGCGCGTCGGGCCGGGAGACGGTATTACGATTCACGATACGATGCTTTTGCCGATCGATCGTTGCCGAGAGTTCTTCGACGCCCTCGAGCTTCCACGACCGCTCGATGAAGCGACCGATCTTTTATTGGGTGAGATTCGCACACGACTGAAGTACCTGGTCGACGTCGGGCTGGGGTACTTGACTTTAGACCGTCAGTCGCGGACCCTCAGCGGGGGCGAAGTCCAGCGTATCAATTTGACCACCGCTCTGGGAACTTCACTTGTCGGGACCTTGTTTGTTCTCGACGAACCCAGTATCGGACTTCACTCACGCGATATTCGCAGGTTGATAGAGGTTCTTAGGCGACTCCGCGATGCGGGCAACACCCTTATCGTGGTCGAACATGACCCTGAAGTAATCCGCGCCGCCGACCGCATTGTTGATCTGGGCCCCGGACCGGGCGAGCACGGAGGACGGATTGTATTTCAAGGAAAACCGGACCGACTCCTGCGGTCGCGGCGTTCGTTGACGGCTCAGTACCTTCGCGGCGAAAAACGAGTGGATACGACGCCGAAAGCTTTAGTACCGAAGGTTCGCGACGGAGATCTGAAAATAGTTGACGCGAAAGAGCATAACCTCAAAGGAATCGACGTGACGATTCCGCTTAATCGGCTTGTTTGCGTTACGGGAGTCAGTGGGTCGGGCAAGTCGACACTCGTGCGCGACGTGCTCTATAACGCCGTTCGCACGCTCAAACATCGCCCCGGTGATACGCCGGGCTCTTACGGGGCGATCGAGGGGTATGAGCGGTTCGACGATGTCGTGCTGGTCGATCAGTCTCCCATCGGGAAAACCACCCGTTCCAATCCGGCAAGCTATGTGGGCGCTTTGGGGATCATCCGCAAACTTTTCGCCGCGGAGCCCCTTGCTCGTCGTCGGGGATACTCCCCCGGCACCTTCAGCTTTAACGCGGGTAACGGACGTTGTCCTACCTGTAACGGCAATGGGTTTCAGCATATAGAAATGCAGTTCTTGAGCGATGTTTACATTCGGTGCCCCGATTGCGACGGAAAGCGATATCGTCCCGAAGTGCTCGAAATCAAGTATGGAGGCGCAAAAACAATCGCCGACGTGCTGGACATGACCGCTGCGGAGGCCGTCGACTTTTTCGCCGACATTCCGGAGGTTTCCAGAGACTTGGAGCCGCTGCGGGCGGTTGGGCTGGATTATATGAAACTGGGACAGCCGGTACCAACCCTCAGCGGTGGCGAAGCGCAGCGGCTTAAGCTCGCCGGCCATCTTCGGGGCCAATCCACCAAGCGCACCAGCGCCGGCTCCACTTTGTTCCTCTTTGATGAGCCGACGACGGGCCTTCATTTCGACGATATCGCCAAGCTTCTTGGCGCTTTCCGGGAGCTTATCGGGCATGGACATTCAGTCGTGGTGATAGAGCATAACCTTGATGTAATAGGTGCGTCGGATTGGGTAATAGATCTTGGACCCGAG
>WJJU01000290.1 GCA_014729595.1 Chitinivibrionales bacterium | reverse complement strand
CCTTTACCGCCGCGACCTGCCCGTCCGGTCCCGCATAACTTTTCGACAATCCCTGAATGTCCAGCACTTTGTCGGTCATCATTCCTCCCTCAGAATATTCGCCGGATCCTGCTGAATCGCGATAAGCGCGGGAATCCAGCCGGCAATCACCGTCAGGATCGGGGCGCCCGTAATCGCGCCGACAAGAACGGCGGGCCGTATCAGCTCCAACACCCGAAAACTCCCCATGACTCCCCGGGTCCACAATCCAACCGATGCAACACCCAACAACCATCCCAACGATGCGCCGACAAGCCCAACAATCAAAGCGCGCATAAACAGAAGCCCCATCACCCGGTTCCGCCGTACGCCGATCGCCCTGAGTACCGACAACTCGATTCGCCTCTTGCGCGTATTGTCAATGCCCAACAAAATCAGCAAGACAAAACATAGAGCGATGGTAAAGGGCGTGACAAGCCCGGCCAGCTTTTCGCGTTCCGCGCGAAGCGTTTGCCGATGAAGCTCTTCGGTCTCAAGCGCCTCCTCCGCCGCCGTCGCCGCCCGGTAACGCGCCTCGGCGCGAGTAAGCGCTTTGGACATGAATTCAATCACCTGCGTTTCGGGCAGCATACGCGCCAGATCGTCGCGGATCTTGGCAATATTGGGCAAAGTACCGTCGGCGACGCAGCGGCATTCCAAGGCCAAGATAGCATTTATCAAGCCCTCTTTGTCGAACATCTCTTGTGCTTCGGCCAAGTGAATCCATACGGTGACGTCGTCGCGGTTGCCGCGACGTTCGTGGCATTTGCTGATTTCAAAACGCTTTCCTTTCAGCGTCACCGTATCACCCGGCGACAGCCCCAAACTCGTACACAACTCATGCCCCATTATGATCGAACCTTTAGACACGGCATCCATGATGGGCCTGCGTGGATTACGATGTAAGAGGGGAACCTCCCCCCTTACGCCCATGACTATTATCGTACGACGCCGCTCGGGCCAGACGAGCTTATGCTGAAGACTGGGCAGAAGATGGCGAACCGACATTACCCGGGAATCGGCCAGACGCTGCGCGTACTCTTCCGGCATATATTTGCTTGCGAAATCGTCGGCATAAAGATCGGAAAGCTCTTGGTCTTTGGGAAGGATGAGAATATTGAATCCTAATCCTTTGGTGATTTTCCGATATTCATCCGCCATCTCCGCATTCGCTTCCTCAACAGCCTTTCGCTTGGCTTCGAGAGCCTCTTCGGTCATCATATCATAGGCGCGAAAGAACGTAAACGTGGCAACCCCGACACCTGTAGCCAGCGCCACCGAGAGCACCGCCAAAAGCGTACCGAGACGCCTAAACCCCATTTCGCGAATTACCGGCCTCGACAGCTTCATTGCTCTACTCCCTTCCGAAAATAGACGCCGGATCTTGCCCGGCGGCTCTGAACGCCGGCGGCACCGCGGCAACCGCGGCGACCACAATCCCCGCAGCCACGGCCGCCGCCGAAACGATTAATCCAAATGTTATGTCCGGCGTGGCAAATAACAAACGAGAAATCACCAACGCCGTCATGCTCCCGGCGGCGCCGCCGCACAGGCCCGCCAGAACCGAACGCATGGTAAAAAGAGAAAAAAGGGTTGCGCGGCCGGTCCCAAGCGCACGAAGAACGGCGATTTCGTCGCGCCGGTCGCGAACGTTTGACATGGCAAGAAGACCGACAATGAGCCCACACCCCACAACAACCAACACGATCAGGCCGGCGGTCAAGGCCCCGCGTCGCTCGGTCATTCGTCGGTGGCTTTCGCGTTCACCGTCAATCGCCGTTTCGGCGGCAGTAATTGCAGCTCTAATCGCGCGGGCGCGCGTATTCGATTCAACCGCTCTGTTGACGACTATAGTGCCGGGCAACACCTTGCTTACTTCACGGGCGATGTCGGGTAAAGTGGCGGGGGATTGCAGCGATTCGACCGCACGGATCTCATTAATACGCCCCTCAAAGCCCAACAACCGCTGGGCATCCTTCAGGTT
>WJJU01000289.1 GCA_014729595.1 Chitinivibrionales bacterium | reverse complement strand
TGAGCGGGGGTTGTGTCCCGTAGTTTTTTGATCTATAGAGATCGCCGGCGACAAACCCTCAATTGAGTCGACATCGGGTTTCTCTGTTAGACCCAGAAATTGCCGTGCATAGGCATTCAGCGATTCTACGTACCGTCGACGGCCTTCGGAATAGAGTGTATCGAAGGCTAAAGAAGATTTGCCCGACCCCGACAGTCCCGACACGACGTTAAGGCTGTTTTTAGGGATCGTAACGGTGATGTTTTTGAGGTTATGTTCCCGCGCACCCTTGATCGTGATGTCTTTGAGCTGCATGGTGTTGGGTGGTGGTTGAAAAGTTTGGGGGGATTTTCAGGAGAAATGGGAAACCGGTTACCGACCTTCGTCTTCCTTGTGGTAATTCTCCCAGGCTTCTTCGATAGTTCTAACGACCTTTTGCCTATTGAACGGTTTAAAGAGTACGGGATACCGTGAAGTTCTGTTGATCTTGACCAGGGTGTGATCAGGATTGTACCCAAAACCGGTCATGAGTACCATCTGCGATGCAATACCTTTCTCACGCAGGGCATTAATGAACTCATACCCGTCCATATCCGGCATTGCGATGTCGGTGATTATGAGAAAGAAGTCTTCTTTTTCCAGAATACGAAAGGCTTCCGCGACTGTATCCGCGGTGACGGTAACCCAGTCAAGGGAATCGAGATAGAACTTCAGAAACTCCAGTACTTCGGTCTCGTCATCGACAACCAGAATTCTTCTATTCCTTGCTTCTGCTGAAGAGCTCATGCGTTTTGTCTATCAGCTCCTGTTTGCCGAAGGGCTTTGTAATATACGCATCGGCGTTCATAACGTGCAAACCAACCATGGCGTCGAATTCCTCAGATTTCGCTGTCAGAATTGCAATGGGAACGCCGACAAATTCCTTATCATTTCGAAGTAGCTTAAAGATTTGCCAGCCGTCCATTCTGGGCATACTCAAATCCAAAAGCACGGCGTCGGGCTTGTACTCTTTCGCCTTCTCGTATGCTTTCTCGGGATCGAGGACCGCCTCGACTACAAAATCTTCGGTTTCGAGAACCAGCTTAACCAGGTCCGCGATGTCTCTGTCGTCTTCGATTACCAGGATCTTTTTCTTCATGCGAAGATTTCCCCGTTAACGTTTGACGTACTCGGCAAAAAGCCATTTCCAGTAGCGCAGTGCCGTTGCGACGGAGAGAACGCCCGCCACGCTCCGCATCAACATCGAGGTTGTCTGATATGCCGAACTGTTCATCATAGGGACCGTCTGAGCGATCACATTCACCAGAGAAGCGATCAATACGAGGGTCGTGCTTACATGAAAAATCCGATAATACGGCGGGATCTTCAGCGCGGAGCCCAATCGCATACTCAGATTGGCAAGCACCACCATAATAACCGCCGCTGAGATATCGAGAATTATCAAATTATGCATCAGGCTATTTTCTTACCCGTTTCATGGTGAAATACAGAGTCAATGAGGCCCAGGTCGAGCCGCTGGTGCAGGCCAGCAGCAGAAAAATGCGTATCATTTCCATGGTGTATGACGCCACGGGCCATGCGCCGACCAAAGTGGCGGAATATAGAATCCCAAACACCATTGCAACAACGAAACCGGTTGTTGGAGCGCGTTGTTCGATTTTTTTGCGATAAAAACAGGATATAAGATAGGCTACAAAATTGATAAAGACATAGCAAGACATGTAACCGAGCAGAAGAACTCGGGTGACTGCAGGGAAAGCGGACATGGCCTCTCACTACTTCCCGCCGAATGCTTTCAGGAAGGCATCTTGCGGCGTGTGTGTTATTCCGCTCATTATTCCTTCCCGGCCGCTGAATGTAGATTCCACCTCGAACCCGTTGTTGCCGATCCTGAAACGGCGGATGTCTTTGTGGTGATCACTTCCGCGCATCTTTAGGATAATGAGCGCCTTCTCAATCGCACTGTCCACTTCTACATAGCGAAGCAGAATGTAGCTGTCAACGATGAAGGGAATTTTGCTGGTGGCATGCGTGATCTGCCCCATGAGACTGTCGTTCTCGCGCAAAAGGACACTGGTCACCCCTTCACGCTTAAGGTAGTTAACAAAATTCCTCTCGATTTCCCGTAGCTCTACTTCGTCCATAGACAGCGCTTCAAAATGGGTCATGCTGTCGACCGCTACTCGTTTTACATCCATTTCTTCGATTAGCGACACGAATTGACCGTCTATTTTCTCAAATTCCCCAATGGCCGTCTGCGGATCGGAAAAGACAACCTTTAGTTTCCCCTCGTCCTCCAGCTTTTTGAGGTCCCAGCCGAACTGGAGTGCATCGTGATAATATTGTTGGGGGAACTCCTCGAAAGTGATGATCAAGCCGGGCTCGTTATGATTAACAATGCCGTTGTAGATGAACTGCATGGCCAGGGTTGTCTTGCCGGTTCCCGGAGCACCCTCGACCAGATTCGCTGACCCGGGAATAAAGCCCCCATGCATCATTTCATCGAGCACCTTGATATCGGTAGGAACCCTTGATTCTGCCATGATCACTTCCGTGCTAATAGGTGGACGATCGCTGCTTTTTGGGCGTGAAGGCGGTTTTCCGCTTCATCAAATGCCACCGATTGTGATGAATCCAGCACTTCACCCGTAATTTCTTCACCTCGATGGGCGGGAAGACAATGGGATACTATTGCATCCGACGGTGCATGGGCGAGCAGCGCGCGATTCAACTGAAAACGCGCGAAGTCACTTTTGCGCCGTTCGCTCTCCGTCTCTTGTCCCATACTGGTCCATACATCCGTGTAGACGGCAAGCGCTCCGGTAACCGCCTTTTGCGGATCATTAGAGATATCCACGGACGCACCGTTTCGAGCGGCCGTTTCGCTGCATTGGGAAACAAGTTGTGCCGAGGGCTCGTAACCTTTAGGGCATGCCAAGCGAAAGTGATAGCCAAGCTTGGCGCATAGTGCCATGAGCGAGCAGCACACATTGTTGCCGTCGCCGATGAATGCAACGGTCAGGCTTTCCGGTTCATTAAAATGCTCATGGACCGTCAAACCAAAGGCCAGCGCCTGGCATGGATGAAATTGATCCGTTAGGGCATTGATAACGGGGATCGAGGCATGCCGGGCGAGCTGAACGACGGTGTCATGCAGATATGTGCGCGCGACAATCAGATGAACCCATCGTTCAAGATTACGCGCAACATCTTCGACACTCTCTCGCTTTCCGATCTGCACCATATTTGACTGCAGATTTATTGAGTGCCCCCCGAGTTCGTAGATCGCGGTCTCAAAAGTTATCCGCGTACGCAAAGACGGCTTTTCAAATATCATCACTCCCGTCCGGCCCCGCATCACCTCGGGGACATCGCCTCCGTTGCGCTCTTTTTTCAGGACGGCGGCTTGCCGAATGATATCCCGGATCTCTTCGGGGTCCATGGCAATGAGTGTAATCAGATCTTTCGTGGAAGCTGCCATTTCCGACTTTGCTCGTTGATACAGGTACGAATCATTCCCGCATTAAGGATGTCGAATGAATATAATTCTTTCCAACGTGGAGACCGCAAGTGGAATTCCATCTTAACCCCACATATCCTGATCGATTACCTCTTTCACTCCTCTCAAAGCACTCTTTTACGAAGCTTCACCCCGGAGCATTGGCGGGATCCCGTGCCGGGAGTCGAAAATGGAGTGTTTAACGTGCGGACGCCTTTGGGATCGCGGGTGTCGGAAAGCGTGGGTGGCGATATTTGTTTTGTGTGTAGGCTCGTCGTTTGAAAAAAGCGGAACGATCAATTATATTACCCAGCCGAAAGCCGAATCGTCGGCTGCTGTTTGGCGCGGTGCAATCAGAGGAGGATCGAGTAGTGCTATAGATAGTGCAGTGACCGAAAAAGTGATAACTCCATATCACTAACACAGGAGGCCAACACGTGAACATCACCGAAGTGCACATCACTCTCAGAGATGAGCGCAAGCTCAAAGCGTTTGCCAGTATCACACTGGATGATTGTTTTGTCGTCCGCGGCCTCAGGGTCATCAATGGTGCCCAAGGATACTTTGTGTCCATGCCGTGCAGAAGACGTCGAGACGGTACGTTTCAGGATATCGCTCATCCCATCAACAACAGCACCCGGAAGGAAATTGAGGACAGAGTGTTGGATGCATTTGAGTTGGAACTTAGTCGTACCGATTTAGTGCCCAGTGAAGCCGGCGTGGTGCATTTGGATGAATTCGGCTTGAATCCGGGAGCGCTTGGCGCAGAGTAAATTCGTCGCTTGAATTGCTTATCGGCGAGTCGATGGCGAGTCGATAGGGTTAATGTGCTTGTTTTGGCTAAGGGATGCGCTTATCCAAAGAGGGCGGTTGCCGGAGGCAACGTCGCATTTGGTCGCCTTTTTCTTCACTTTGTGGCCGGGGGCCTGTTTGAACGGGTGAGCACATATTATTTTCTGTAGATTGTGCGCGATTATTGGGGCGTCGACAAGTGGCAAGTCACATGGTTTTGGTCCATGTATTCGGAGGTTCGAATCCTCCCGCCCCAGTTTTTTCCGCGCCGCAACATACCGCATTGGTTCTTCCGGCAAGATAGCGGGTGCGAGAAAGTAGCGCCCGAAGGAGGTGGAGTTTGGATATCCTGAAGCTCAAGACGCGAGCACGGAACAGTCGAGGCAAAGAATATGCCCGTAAAAGTAGGGCCGGCGGATGGCTCCCGGCTGTATACTATGGCGCCGGTATGGATGCACGGTCCATTGAGATCGATGTCGCTGAGTTTGGCGCGATTTTGAGGGCCGGGAAAGCCTCTCATTTAATCGACCTGGGAATCGGCGGCGAAGAGGGCAAATCCGTGGCCATCGTCAAAGAAATTCAACGTGATGTAATCACGACGGACCATCTGCTGCATGTCGATTTCCAGCACGTAGACATGAGTAAAAAAGTTACAGTCCAGGTACCCGTCGAGATCGCCGGAGTACCGGTTGGTGTAAAAGAGGACAACGGCATCTTGGAACATAGTGTTCATCACCTGAACATCGAGTGTATGCCTTTGGACATTCCTGATCACATAACCGTCGATGTTTCCGGCTTGGGCATGGGCGAATCGCTGCATGCCGGTGATTTGTCGCTTGGGGAAGGACTGGTGCTAAAGGATTCCCCCGACGAGGTGCTGGCATCTGTTCTGCATCCAACCAAGGAGCCTGCGCCCGAAGAAGTTGTGACGGAGGAAGGCTCCGCCGCCGAGGGGGCGAAAGGGTAGGCTGCCGCCACATGAGCCTCGCGCGTCTTCTCGGTCTCTTTCGCTCTCGGCGACTTGATTTAAAGCCGCCGCAATACCTGATAATTGGTTTGGGAAACAAAGGAAAAGAGTACGAGGCCACGCGGCATAATGTCGGCTTTGACTTGGCCGATCGTTTTGCCCAATCCTTAAAAGGCGCACACGAGCGCCGGATGCGATTTTCTACGGTACTCACGGGTGAACTGGAGAGTGGTTTAGTTGTGGCTTTGGCTAAGCCGACGACTTACATGAATCGCTCGGGTTTGGCTGTCCGTGAACTCTTGGAACGTTACCAAATGAGCGCCGCGGACTGTTTGGTCGCCGTCGATGATTTCAATTTGGATCTTGGCGTGTTACGATTCAGAAAGAGTGGGTCCGACGGTGGGCATAACGGTCTGAAGTCAATTATTCAAACGATTGGAAAGGGATTCCCTCGATTGCGCATGGGAATCGGACCTCTTCCCGACGGTACCACTGTTGTGGATTTTGTGCTTGGTCGGTTCGAGCCGGCGGAGATGGAACGCAAAGAAGAAATGATTATTACCGCCGGTGAAGCGGTAGCTTATTACATTGAGGCGGGAATTGCCGCCACGATGAATAAATACAACGCTGGAAGCGTGCGCGAGGGTGCGGTCTAATCCTCGTGTGCACGTTGAAGGCCGACCCTGCCGGAGTAGTCGTACATGCTCCGGCCGTTTTAGACCAAAGGAGGTCATAGTATGGAGAGACCGTACGAAACGATGGTTCTCTATGATGGAACTTTGCCCGAGGAGACCATCAGAAGTGAGCACCAGCGGATGGAGCAGTTGGTTGGTGATAACGCCAAGCTCGATGAGAGTATCGATTGGGGTAAGAAGACGCTGGCTTACGAGATCAAGGGCAAGAAAACGGGCATTTACTACCTGTATCGTTACAGGGGGGAAGGTGATGTTCCGGACAAGCTTGATCGTTCCCTCAAAATGAATGTCGGCATTCTGCGTTATCTTACCATTGTGCGCGATCTTTCGAAGCGTACGTTTGAGGATCTTCCCAAGGATAAGATGCAGGAGTCCGAAGACGAAGATTCGGCGGATTATGCACGGACCTCGGGGGGTAACGAAGAACGCACGGGAACGGAAGGAGAGCGCGATGCCTAGAATGAGCAGGGGACCGAAACGAAAAAGGATACGTTACTGCATTTATTGTCGTCACAAGTTCGAACCTGACTACAAAGACACCGAAAATCTGGGTAATCTCATTACCGATCGCGGCAAAATTGTTCCTCGCCGTTTGAGCGGTCTTTGCGCTAAACACCAGCGCCGTGTGTCCGGCGAAATCAAGCGTGCCCGTCACATGGCTATTCTACCTTTTGTTGCGGAAAACATGCGCTAACCTTTTCCGTTTCGGAGAACAAGGCGGCTCACTTTGAGGAGCCGCCACCGACTACGACGAGGAGTTTATTGGCTATGGAAGTGGTACTTAAAAAAGATCATGAGCGTTTGGGCAAGGCAATGGATGTCATTACGGTGAAAGATGGCTATGCCCGCAATTTTCTGATTCCGGCGGGTGTGGCGGTACCCGCTACCGAAGGAAACAGGCGTGCGGTAGCTGAAGCACGGCGGTTCTCGGAGCGCCGTGAAGAAAAGAAAGCCGGCGAAGCACAGGAACTCGCGAAGAGGATAGAAAATATCCCGTGCACTATTCCCGTGAAGGTCAAGGACGGCGATCAGATATACGGATCGGTATCCGGACAGGAGATCGCCGAATTTCTCAAGCGCGAGGGGATTGATGTCGAGAAGCGAGCGGTTGAACTCGAGGAACCCATCAAGCAGCTTGGCGTTTACATTGTCGAAATTCGAGTTCACAAAAAGGTAACCGCCAAACTAAAGGTTTGGGTGGTGAAAGAGGAAGAAGAAAAGGCCTGAAGGAATCTCGACGGTTGTTGACGGCTTCATGAGGCGTGCTCCACTTAACTCTTAAGCGCCCTGAGCTACTCGCCTTTTCCGCGGACACGCCGTGGTGCCCGGCCGCTCGGGGGACTCACGGCTTTCGGGGCCGGTCCCGTCGGCCCGATAATCCGTGTTCCCGCGCATTGTGCCTTGAGGGTGCAAGCGACGGAATGTATACAATTGTCTAGGGAGAGTAATAATGGAATTGCAAGGTTGTTATGTTGCGATGGTTACTCCTTTCGATGAGAAAGGGGCCATTGACGAGGAAGGACTTCGTAAAAACACCGAATTTTTGCTCGAAAACGGTGTTTCGGGAGTGGTACCGTGTGGTACCACGGGAGAATCGGCCACGCTGTCGTGGGATGAACACAATCGAGTGGTGGACATAGTCCTTGATCAGGTGAAGGGGCGTGCCACCGTTATTGCCGGGGCCGGTTCCAACAGCACGAGTGAATCAATAGAGGCTGCCGCCCATGCCAAAGATAGTGGTGCCGACGCCATATTGTGCATCACGCCGTACTACAATAAGCCTACGCAGGAAGGCCTTTATCAGCATTTTCGGGCGGTTGCCACGAATGTTTCGGTTCCCATGGTTCTTTACAATGTCCCGGGGCGTACCGGGGTGAACATGGCGCCGGAGACGGTAGAACGGCTTTGTGAGTTCGATGCCGTGGTTGCGGTGAAGGAAGCTTCCGGAAATGTGGCGCAGGTCTCCGAGATACATCGTCGTTGCGGTGATCGTCTGAAAATTCTGTCCGGTGAAGACGCTCTTACTTTGCCGATACTTTCTTGTGGCGGCAAGGGGGTCATTTCCGTTGTAGGTAATATTCTTCCCGCCGGGATGAAGGCGATGATTGACGCATTTTTTAGCGGAAAGGTGGCGGAAGCCTTGAAGGTCCATGAGGAGATATGGCCGGTTTCGCAGGCGATGTTTCTGGAGACTAATCCAATCCCGGTAAAGGTGGCGATGAACCACCTGGGTTTGGCGGCGGGAGGATATCGGCTGCCGTTGGTCCCCATGTCTGAAGACAATAAGCGTAGATTGATCGACGTACTCGAAACAGCGGGCGTTACCGTCTAACGAGGGAATAATACCATGAGCGTGAATGTCATAGTAATTGGGGCTCTGGGTAGGATGGGGCGAACGATTGCCGGCATGGTACTCGGCGATAAGGATTGCCGTTTGGTGGGATGTACCGAATTGCCGGATCATCCTCAAATTGGTTCGGATATCGCGGCGCATTTAGGCCACGGCGAAAAAGGAGTGCGGATAAGCCCAACTATTACCGACACGCCCCTTGCTGAATCGGTAATTATTGATTTTACCTCTCCCGGCTCGACTTTATCGCTCCTTGAAGCGGTTAAGGGAAGCGGCGCGAAAGTCGTGATAGGCACGACGGGGCTTGATGCGAGCCAAATAGAGAAGCTTGAAACCGCCGCACGGACGACGCCGGTTCTGTTTAGCCCCAACATGAGCTTGGGTGTTAATCTTTTGTTTTGGCTGACCGATATGGTCGCCTCCAAAATCGGGACCGATTTCGACATCGAAATTATTGAGGCTCATCACCGCCACAAGAAGGATGCACCGAGTGGAACGGCAAAGCGCTTG
>WJJU01000001.1 GCA_014729595.1 Chitinivibrionales bacterium | reverse complement strand
CGTAATCTTCACCCGGTGGAAAATATGCCCGATTACGGCGCCGACATTGCTCAAAGAAATGCGGACGCATGCTTGCGTCTGATGTTGGCGGATCCGATAAAACGCAAGCTGGGGGCACTAATTGCATACGTTCAATATGGTATTGACTTGTATTATATGATTTTAGACGGGCAAACGTGGCCGGCGGGCGGAGGACATCGTCCGGGACAAAAACTTCCCCTGGCGTTTGCCGCGGCGATGCTGGATCAGCCGGGCATGAGAAGGGTTGTAAGCAATGCGACCTTTTTTCATGAAGACAATCTTCTTTATCGAAGTGGAAAATCGGAATTGGTCCTGTTCGGTACCGATAGGGGCTATAGGCCGAAACCTCTCGAAGATCGTTACTGGCAAGCCGTCTTCGATTATGCGAACAAAGGAGAAACGAGCGGCTTCAAAGCCTATCGCGATCCTTACGGCTATATTGACGGGGGCTATGTGCCCGGTTCGGGGTATCAGTACTGCTGCATTTCTCAGCCGTGGAAAGGGGAAGCATTGGCGTGTCGCTTAATGCCGTCACTCAAAAAGTTGTGGAATAATGAGGCATTTTTCGAGTATGTTGAGCGTTGGGTTACATTTGGAACGTGGTCACAACCCGATCCGTGTGCGCCGGCCGACACCACCTGGTCCGGGTATGGGGTGACGTTTGGACCCGACGGCAAAGGGGGTTGTATCCGCGATACGGATACAACCGACGGAATCGGACGATTTCCCCGCCGACACGGCGCCGAGGCGGATGGCGGCGGGAGGTACAGCGAATTTCAGGCGGCCATGTGGGACGCCTACCGGAATCATCCCGGCACTTCGCCGGGCGAATGAGAGAGGGGATTGCGTTATGCGACTCTCCATGATAGGCCTCAACTATCACACGGCACCGATTGAAGTGCGGGAGAAGCTATCCTTTGGTGGCGAAGAACTCGGTGATGCGCTTGCGCTACTTAATGCGAAAGAAGACGTTAAGGAATGCGCTATTCTCTCGACGTGTAATCGAGTTGAAATCTATGCTTTGCTTCGCGAGCAGCGTCCTTCGGTACTTAGAGACTTTTTGCGGGATTTTCAAAAATACCGTGGTCCTCTGGAGCCGTACGTTTATTACAGAAGCGACGAAGAAACGGTTGTGCATTTATGCCGCGTGGCTGCGGGGCTGGATTCCATGGTTCTGGGAGAGCCCCAAGTGTTCGGGCAGGTAAAACAGGCTTATCGCACGGCGGTTGACGCCGGGACGGCGGGGGAGGCTTTCGGGCATCTATTCCCCTCGTGCTTTCATGTGGTAAAAAAGGTGCGCTCCCGGTCTTCGGTCGGCGAGCATCATGTCTCCGTGGGCTATGCAGCCGTAAAACTGGCTAAGGATATTCTGGGGGATCTTCATAATGCCCGTGTTATGGTGCTTGGCGCCGGCACGATGGGTGAGCTGACGGCACGAGACCTCAAAGCAAACGGCGCCGCGCGGATTACGTTGGTTAACAGGACCTTTCAGAAAGCCGTACAGGTGGCCGAGCGGGTGGGCGGTACCCCGATAATGCTGCATGAACTTCGTGAATATCTCACCGAATGCGACATCGTCATTAGCTCGATTGGTGCGTCTGAGTATATTCTGGGAATCGACGACTTACGTTCCATCGCCTCCATTCGCGGCGACGTTCCTTTGTTGGTAATTGACATTGCCGTTCCGCGCGGCATCGACCCCAAGGCGGCGGACATTCCCAATATACGATTGAGTAACATTGATGACCTGAAGGAAGTAGTTGGGCGCGGCGTCGAGGAACGAGCAAAGGCCGTTTCAAAAGCCGAAGCAATTATCGCGTCCAAATCCGCGGAAATCATGAAGAAAGTGAATTCATGCGATATCGTCCCGGTGCTTATGACGATCAGGCAAAAAGCGGAAGAGATCAGACGAGAGGGATTGGAAAAAGCTATCGACGGATTGGCGGTTTCGGGGATAGACCGAGAAAAGCTCGAAACGCTGACAAAATCTATCGTGAACAGAATACTGTTTCACTCAGAGGAACACATGCGCGATTACTCGAACAGCATTAAGCATGGGTAAAAAAAAGCGTCGAATCAGCCAATCAACGAAACCGGCTTTGACCTCTATGGTAACGGTTTTTGCGGCAGGCTTTCGGTTCGTGTTTACCGCGGCGTATAAGACGACCGCTTAGAACCGCTTTCTGAACGAGCTACGTAAGGGATGGCCGAGCGAGAAGGCTTGAATGTGATCCTGCAAAGCGGAAGAGGAGCCATATCCTCGGAGATATGTTAAGGAGGCGCAACGAAACAGACAGGTCGTCGCGGCCGGACTGAGTAGCAGCTCATTTTGAAACCGACTCTTAAAGCACCTTGAAGGTCTATGGGCGGATAATCGGCATGTTTTTTGAGTTCAAATAAGGCTTCGGCGATGGTGGATTGAAAGGTTCGTCGTAATCACTCCCTCGATTTCGTGAGGGATGGGATCTGACACATGTTCTACAAATTGCTCGGGAGGTGCCGTGAGAAAATACGTGCGTTTCATGGTGGGGCTCCATAAATTCTTCAATTCGCGTCTGGAACCACACGAAGCGATCGAGCGGGCGCGTGAACTTCTTCGCAAGCGGATCGAAAAACGTGAAGAAAATTTTCTTACGATTGTGCGGAAAGGTGTTTTCGGTTATCATCGAAGCCCCTACATACGGCTCCTCCGTGCCCGCAATATCGGCTACGAAGACATACGGAGATGGACGGAGAACGAGGGCGTTGAGTATACGCTGCAAAGGCTGCTTCAGGAGGGGGTCTACTTCACCGTCGACGAGTTTAAGGGGAAAGCGCCGGTGGAACGCGACGGGACAAGGTTCACCTGTAGAGAAAGTCAGTTCGATAATCCGTTTTTATCGACCGCCTACGAGGTGAGAAGCGGAGCAACGCGAAGCGTTGGTACCAGAGTACGCATCGATTTTGATTACCTTGTGCAGCGTTCTCTTTACGATGCGTTTCTGTTGGATGCTCATGGTGCTTTGACGGCGCCTATCGCGAACTGGTTTCCTCTGTTTCCGGGTGCGCCGGGGATTAATTCCAGTTTGCGCTTTACTCATATCGGCAATCCCCCCCGCCGTTGGTTTTCTCAAGTAGATAGGGCGCAGGTAAAGGTCAATTGGGAAAAACGGTGGGGGACGGAGCTGATATTCAGGGCGGCCCGCCTCTATAAGGTTCCCTTGGCAAGGGCGGAATATGCGAGTCTCAACTATGCCCACCAAGTGGCGAAATGGGTCGATTCCGCATTGCAGGAGCATGATCATTGCGTCGTGTATACTTTCGCAACCTCGGCGGTACGCGTTTGCATGGCTGCGCAGGAGGCCGGGTTGAATGTTAGAGGTGCGCGATTTTTCGTGACTGGAGAGACTCTAACGGCTCAAAAGAAAAGAGAAATTGAAGCCGCCGGGGCGCGAGCCGTGCCGGTATACGGAATATCGGAAGCGGGCGTGATCGCGGCGGGGTGCGGTGAGGAAACTACGGAAGACGGTTGCGACGATTGCCACTTGTATAAAGATACTATGGCGGTGATATCACATCCGCACCAAGTGCCGCATTTCGATTGTTTGGTGAATTCGTTTTTGTTCACTACGTTACTCTATGAATCACCCAAGCTTCTTTTGAATGTTGGGATGGGCGATTACGGCAACGTCTCCACATGCAAGGGTGCATGCGGCTTTTCACAGCTTGGGTTTGATACCCATCTCTCGGCAATCAGAAGTTACGAAAAACTGACCGGTGAAGGAGTCACCTTTGTCGATACGGATTTTATTCGTATCCTCGAACACGATCTTCCGGCACGTTTCGGCGGGCGGAGTACCGACTACCAATTGGTTGAAGAAGAAGATGCGAAAGGATTGAACCGCTACCGACTTCTCGTAAGTCCGCGTGTTGGAGAAGTAAATGAATCGAAAGTTGTCGGTACCTTCATCGAGTTGCTCAAAAGCGCTCAGCAGAGTCCGGAATCATGGGCGCAGTCGGGTTCGGAAATGTGGAGTCAGGCGCGAACCATACGGATTAAACGCGAGTTTCCACTGTCGACCCCGAGCGGGAAAATACTTCCTTTTCATATAGCCAAGTAGCTTTGCACCACGGAGGGGTAGACAATGGGATTTCCAATGCAAAGAATGCGGCGTTTACGCCGCACCGACGCGCTTAGGCGCATGGTTAGAGAAACACGGCTGACGATCGATGATTTGATTCTGCCGCTCTTTGTTGTTCATGGGAAGGGGATTAAGAGAGAGATCGACACTCTTCCGGGTAATTATCATCTTTCGATTGATAAACTCTCCGAAGAGATAAAAGAGGTGCGTTCTCTGGGGATACCTGCGGTGCTGCTGTTCGGGCTTCCTGAACACAAGGATTGTCGAGCGGGCGAGAGTTATGCCGCCGACGGTATTGTACAGCGGGCGGTGCGGACAATAAAAGAAATAGCCCCGGAATTGGTCGTCGCCACCGACGTGTGCCTGTGTGAGTACACCGAGCACGGGCACTGCGGCATAATTCGCAACGGCTATCTTGATAATGACGCATCGCTTGAGCTTATTGCGAAGACCGCATTATCTCATGCAAAAGCGGGCGCCGACATTTTGGCCCCCGCGGCCATGCTTGACGGCCAGATTAAGTGCATGCGTAGTGTCCTGGATAAACACAATTACGGCAATACCGCAATTATGTCTTATGCGGCTAAATTTGCTTCGGGCCTCTATGATCCCTTTTTTAGAAACGGAACTGGTTCGGTCGTCGCTTTCGGCGATAAGCGGACACACCAGATGGATTACGGCAACGGCGATGAGGCACTCCGTGAGGTGGCGCTTGATATCGAAGAAGGTGCCGATATTGTAATGGTTAAACCAGGGATGACCTACCTGGATATTGTTTACAGAACAAAAGAGCGTTTCGCGATGCCGGTGGCGGTTTATAATGTAAGCGGTGAGTTTGCCATGCTAAAAGCGGCCGCAGGTGCCGGGGTAATCGATGAAGAAAAGGCGTTGTCGGAGGCTATGGCATCCTTCAAGCGCGCCGGCGCCGACCTCATTATTACCTATGCCGCGAAAATCCTGGCCAGCAAGCTTACGCGGTAACAAGAAGATCGCTTCGTTTCGAATCGACATTTTTCCCGCGGAAGGCGGTCGAATTCGGGGGGCGTGGCACCGGAAATTTGAATGTATGTTCGACCCTTGCGGATGGGAGTTGTGTGGTACCCCAAGAGTTGAGGCAATACATTGATCTTCTGAACGAAAGAGGCGCTCTTGTGCGCGTGTCACGCCGTGTTGATTGGAAATACGAAATAGGTACGCTGACACGAAAGGCAAAAGCGCCTCTTTTATTTGAAACCATTGTGGATTATCCGGAAGCTTCGGTTTTTACCAACGGGTTGTCTTCGCGGGATTGTTTCGCTCTTTGTCTCGGGCTTGATCCTCGGCGTACAAATTGGGGAGATCTTGTGCGAAGGGTGCGGCGCGGCAGAGTACCGATAAAGCCTACACCGAGTAAGTTGAGTGCCGTGCTGAGAGAACGACGAGGCAGCGGTGTCGACCTGTACGCTCTTCCTACCCCGTGGTGGCATAGAGCCGATGCGAAGCGCTACATCGGGACTTGGCATATTAATATTACACGAGACCCCGTTACGGGTATTGAAAACGCCGGTGTTTATCGTATGAAGGTCCTTGATGAAAAACACACCACGGTCAGTGTGTCGCCGAAGAGTCATTTGGCTCAGCATGTGAAAGAGGCGGAGCGAAGGGGGGAACCGCTTGCGATGGCCGTCGCCGTGGGTGTTGCGGAACCGGTGGTGATCGCGGCGGCCGCGGCACTGAACCGAGGAGAAAACGAACTCGCCTTCGCGGGAGGGCTCATGGGTAGGCCGCTCGAAGTGCAAAACGGTGATCTTTGTGATTTGCCGGTACCCTCCAATGCCGAAGTATATATGGAAGGCGAACTACTTCTCAACACGCGGGTATCGGACGGTCCTTACATGGATTATGCCGGGATCCCCAATGTGAATCCGCACGCACATGTCTATAGGGTTGGGCGCCTGGCGTGGCGCAAGGACGTCATTTTTCGCGGCACGTCGGTAGGCGAACCGGGAGGCGAGGATCATCTTCTCTTTGCATTACTTGCGGCTGCAAATTTAGCCGATTTTCACGGTTCCGTGGTGCGCAAAATTATACAAAATTTTCTTCTACGACTTCGACTTTTTCGTCTCCTGCAGGCGACCGGCGTATTTAGCCAAAGGCTAAGGGGCAAAGTACCCGCTAAGAAATAGCCTTTTCTTTGTGCTCTGCCGCCGTCGGCGCTGAGCATGGCGGAAGTCTATGACGCCGGCGGACAAGCTCCGGCCTGCGAGCTTCGGCTCCGCCTCACGCTTGAATACCACGAAGCTTTGGTGATGTCCTGGTAATGTGGTATGTATGGGCGGACAAGTTTTATCTTTTTTTGTCCGGTATGCCGTGAATATTTACTATATTATTAACATCTATGAGTCCTCAATGCAAAGCTATGCTGATCAGAAGCCTTGTTTTCGGCGTCTATTTCCCTCTGCTGACCGTTATTTCGCTGTTTGTTCTTTACAAAATCAAAATGGTCGCGGTGTATTTTATTACTCGGCGTAAAACGCCTATTCCCACCAAGCGCTTTCAAAGCCTTCCTTTCGTAACCATTCAGCTCCCCCTTTATAATGAATCCGAAGTAGTGGAGCGCCTGCTGACTTCAGCGGCTGAGTTGGATTATCCCAGGAATTTGTTCGAGGTACAGGTGCTGGACGATTCAACGGACGGCTCGGAACGGCTTTCGCGTCGATTAGTCAAGCGCTTTCGCAAACAAGGCTTTCAGTTCGAGCTTATACACCGTGAAGACCGAAAGGATTTCAAGGCGGGGGCACTCGCTCATGGACTCAAATATGCCAAGGGTGAATTTGTGGCCGTTTTCGATTCGGATTTTATTATCCCTCGGCATTTTCTTAGGGAAACCATCCATTTTTTCACTCAACCGGAAATCGGCATGGTACAGGCTCGATGGGGGTTCTTAAACGAAGCACAAAGCCTTCTTACCCGCATACAATCCACCTTTTTAAACGGTCATTTTGTTATCGAGCATTGTTCTCGTAGTCGGTCCGGCAATTTTTTTAATTTCAACGGCACGGCCGGGATATGGCGAAAGGATACAATAAGCGATGCCGGTGGGTGGGAAGGGGATACTTTGACCGAAGACCTGGATTTGTCATACCGAGCGCAATTGAAGGGTTGGCGGTTTGTATATCTCAAAGATTTGATTGCCTATTCCGAACTGCCGCCAACCTTGGATGCCTACAATGGACAGCAGTTTCGATGGGCCAAAGGCATGGTGCAGGTGATGATGAAGCTTTTGGGCCGTATCTGGACTCATCCCGCATCTCTTTACCAAAAGATTGATGCTTCCATTCATCTGGGGACATTTATGGGTTATATTTGGTCCGTGCTGATATCTCTTATTACCCTGCCCATTCTTGCCGTCGCCAAAGAATATATTGATGCTCACTTCTTTCATCTGGCACTATTTTTTGTCATTACGAATTTTCTAATGCTTTATCTTTTTTATGTCGTTTCGGATATCGAAGCGCGTGGTTTAAAGATTCAGTCTTTTGTATATCCCGCCTGCCTTATCTTTCTGGGAGTTGGTTTTTCCGTTAACGGTATTTTCGCGGTCGGCGATGCCCTGAAGGGGCGCAAAACCCCTTTTATTCGGACCCCCAAATTCAATTGCACCGGCATGGCGATCAAATCCGAAAATAACGCCGGACCTGTTTACGGGGTGTTGGGAGTGGTTGCTCTGTACTTTGTCGCAATGATCGTGTATATCTTTGCCGTTAAAAAGCCCTCATTACTTATGGCCGCCGCTTTCTTTGCTCCCGGTTACTGGTGGCTTTTGTGGCTATGGCTCAGGGAGAGGACTGCCTTGGCGCCGAAAAAATCTTGAGCATCACTTATTATGGGTCAAAAGTGTCTAACAAATGCTTGCAGTTTGCCGAGAACGGCGGCTTAGGAGGGCGTTTCTATTGGCATGGATTATGATACGGCCCTAAAGGACATGATGTGCCACACCGAATAGTATGTTCTTGGAAGGGTATGGAGCATGAAAATATCGGCCATTATTCCCGCGAGGAACGAGGCGGAGAATATTGGAATTGTATTAGATGCCGTCGACCGTAAACTGGTGACCGAGATCGTGGTTGCGGACAACGCTTCTACCGACAACACAGCCGAGACGGCCGGACGCCACGGGGCGCATGTTGTTTATGAGTCTCGCAAGGGATATGGATATGCATGCCTCGCCGCACTGGATAAGGTGTCGGACCCCGACGTAGTGGTTTTTCTTGACGGCGACCTTTCTGACGACCCTAGTCAGATGAAAAAACTATTGGAGCCGATTATGGCAAACCAAGCTGATTTCGTCGTCGGATCCCGAACTCTCGGCAAATCTGAAAGAGGAGCGTTGACCTTAACTCAGCGATACGGAAACTGGTTGGCCGCCTTTTTGCTTTCGCGCACGTTTGGGATTACTTTTACCGATTTGGGGCCGTTTAGGGCTATACGGTACAATATTCTAAGAAAAATGGCCATGCGGGATAAGCGGTTCGGCTGGACGGTGGAGATGCAGATAAAAGCGGCGATGATGGGAATACGTTATGCCGAAGTCCCTGTTGATTATCGTCGCCGTCGGCACGGTAAGAGCAAAGTGAGCGGAACCATCAAGGGAGTTACTATGGCAAGCCTCTCTATTCTTTTTTATCTTGCCCGGGCTGTAATTGGCAAATGGACCGGCCGGTATTGTCAGATCCCGGCAGAAAGGAGTTTATCGTGAAGACGTGCATCTTGGTTCTTAGTCTAATGCCGGCTCTCATATCGGCCGACGATTTTTGGGAAACATTCCAAGACGGACAAGTGGCCGAAATATCTTCTTATAAAACGGTCCAGCCTCGTTATGGAGAAGATCGGAAAGCTGAAACGATTCTTATCTTTGTACCCGAGCATGTATCACGTACAACACGGATCAAAGTCGAGGATTATTCGGCTGTTCCCGAAGAAAATCAAGTTCAAGTGGTGAAGCTCAATCGTGTGCTCAGGTTCAACACCGGTATGTACGACTACGCGGCTATGACATCGGTTTTTACCCCCTTGCATAAGGATACGGCATCGCTTCCTTTGAAGATCTCTCTTGCGGTTACGGAGTGGTGCGGCAATTTTTATACCCACCTTCTTCCTCAAGAGAATGGAGCCAAGCATGTTATGCACTCCTATTTCCAGTCGGAAGGAGATAAGCACGACTTTATTGAAGGAAAGGCGGAGGCTCTCTATGAAGATAATCTACCTATTCTGATCCGGGAATTCAACGGGGCTTTTATGAAGGAAGGCGAAAAAAGACGTATGACCATTATGCCTTCACTTTGGATGTCTCGAATTACTCATAAAACTCTCGGATTTGAGAAAGGGTGGATAAAGAAAGGGAGCTTAGCGGATCTTGAGGTAGGAGAGATGTCGGTCAAAGCACGACGTTGGGAGTGGCGGCTGAGTGAAAGAACCAGCATTTATTGGACCGAGGCCGATTATCCACACCGTATTGTTAAATGGGAAATGTCCAACGGTGAAAAAGGTGAACTTGTTCGAACCGTATACAAGGCATATTGGGCGCTTAAAGACAAGCAGGACAATGATTGGCGCGACACCTTGGGGCTTGATTAAGCTTTTACCTTTTGTCGCGGCACCTTTACTGTTTGTATGGCTTGCCTCAGAGTTGGTCGTGGAATTCCAATTCGCTCCCGCAGCGGTTGTTTATCTGCTGCTCTCCGCGGACTTGGCTTTGTGCGCTCTTGTTGCGTCACGAAACAAACTCCCTATCTGGTTTTTGACTCTATGGATATTGTTTACCGGTCTCCCTCTTTTGTTTTGTGATCCGGTTTTATCTGATGATATATATAGATATGTATGGGAAGGAGTCGTTCAAAATAGAGGGTACAATCCCTATGATACACCCCCAAACCATCCTGCTTTCGACCGGGAAACGCTGAATAAGAGAGTTGCATTTCCCGATATTCCGGCCATTTATCCTCCTTTAAGTCAACTCTTGTTTCGTGCCGTTTCGGCGATTTCCGTGTCGCTACCGGCCATGAAAGCCGCATTTCTTGCTTGTTTGGCGGGGTTACTTGTGGTGATGGCCCGCAATCGATCCGTTTTTGGTGACTCGGCGGTGCCTATTGTCGCATTTGTACCCCTTATGCTCATCGAGACCGCTTGGAGCGGTCATCTGGACATCGTGGGTGTTTTGTTTCTTGCCGCCGCTTTGGTGTATATGTATGCCGATAAGGGAATTCAAAGCGGTATTCTCCTTGCGTTATCCGTCTCTGTAAAGATAATACCCATTATCTTTGTGCCGCTCTTCATATTTCATTTCTCGAAAAAGCGACGTTTGCCGTTTTTAGCGGGGTTATTGCTGATTCCTCTACTATACCTTCCTTTTGCCGATGCCGGCTCGTGGCTCTTTTTCGCATTCAAGAACTACTCACAGCATTGGGCGTTCAATGGCTCCTTTTATCGAGCGGCTTTATTAGCTGGTGCCTCCCCAATGGATGCACGCGTAATATTGGGAGTGCTGTTTGCCCTTTGGGCGCTTTATTTGTTTGTTTATCGAAGAAATTCCGAGGATCGCTTTTTTCTCTTGTATTTTGGCCTGGCGGCGGTATCTCCCGTGGTATGGCCCTGGTATTTGCTTTGGCTGGTACCTCTGGGGGCAAAGCATTTTCCCAAGACAACCGTTATGTTTACTTGGAGCAGTTTCTTCACTTATCAGGTAATGGAGGGTTGGATTGAAGATCGGACATTCATGGAGTTCCGCACATACCGAATTCTGGAATACGGCTTGACCTATTCCGCTTTTCTATATGAGTTCATAAGACGGAGGGCTAAATGATGCCTCCGCCGCTAAAGTCGTGGGTTTGTCTTCTTTTCTTGCTTTCCGCCTGCAACCGTCGTGAATCAACACTACGGTCCATACCCGCACTGAACGGAGACATTGTTCAGGCGTTCGAATTATCCGACAGCCTGCGGCACCACGATTGGCTTATTGTGGATACACGAACACAAACCGAATACGTCGCTGGTCATATCCCGGGCGCCGTCAATCTGGACTGGAGCCGCGTTACTCCGAGGGATGCGGTGACACCATTTTCGCTTTTGCCCTCGGACAGCCTTAAGAATCTTTTTTGTGCAAACGGTGTCGTTCCGCAAAGACGTTTGGTCCTTTACAGTCACGGAGATCCGGAAAATCCGGAATATTGGGGAAGCGAAGGCCTGTTTTACTGGATATTTCGTTTTTATCGGTTTGATTCGATTAGGGTTTTGAACGGCGGATTCAAAGCTTGGTTGGGAGCCGGCGGTCCGGTTAATTCGGGAGAGGCAATGGCAGTCGAACTTGAATCCTGCAACTGGACTATGT
>WJJU01000288.1 GCA_014729595.1 Chitinivibrionales bacterium | reverse complement strand
GAGTGGTACGTTGCGAATAGCCTCGGCTTCGGCGCGAAGAATTGCGGCGGCGCGATCCAATATGTTCATAGTCCATGCCTCTGGTTGTGTGTTCTTGTGTGTGAGTGGCAGCCCGGGCCTTCGAGTCCCCACGCAGCCTTGCGCTTGAATTCCGCTGATTATTTCGCGGCGTCGGGTGTATACAACTATTATACCCCTTTTCCCTCCGTCTTGGCTGCTCTCTCGGTTGCCTATGGTCCGGTATGCGCCGTCGTCGCGCCTCGGTAGAGACAGATCTTCAATCTTTTAGCGGGCCGATCTACCGATTTGCCGGTTCCAGAGTTCAAAAGCAACCGTTTGGACGCTATCCAAGGAAACGACCGCAGAATTCAGGAATCGGGACATTTTCCCGATAGTATCCCATAAAATGCGTCGGCTTGCTCTCGCCGTGGAAATCGGAGCCGCCGCTGATCGCCAAGTCGTGCTTGCGTGCGATTGCCGTGTAACGAGGCAATTGTTCTCCGGTGGTATAAGGCGTATATACCTCGATTCCTTCGAGGCCGTGAGGCTTAAGTTCCCCTACGAGTTCGTCGACGGCCTCAGGCTCAAGCCGCAACTGGCTGGGATGCGCCAGAATAACCCTCGCGCCCGCTTCTTTCAGCAATAGCACGGCCCGATCGGGGTCCAGGCGATAACGGTCGACGTAAGCCGGCGCGCCTTTGGCCAGATACTTGTCAAAAGCCTCCTGTACGGAAGCGACAATCCCCTTGGTAACCATGACCCGCGCCATGTGCGGGCGAGCAACAACCTCACCGCCGGCCAAAGATTCCACCTCTTCGAGGGTGACGTCCACGCCAAGTTCGTTGAGCTTGGCCACGATCATCTCATTGCGCCGGTCACGGCTGTCGCGAATTTTCCGAAGAACTTCCTCCAAGGGACCATAGTCGTTCCGTACCCCGAGCCCCAGGATATGGCAGTTCCCTTTAGGCCACGTTGCGGAGACTTCCACCCCCGCAATGGCCTCGACGCCTTTATCGGCGCCGTATGCCGTAAACCGAGCCGTGCCGGCGGTGGTGTCGTGGTCACACAAGGCCACACGAGATATACCTCGATCAACGGCGTGGTCAATCACCTGCTCCGGCGTCAAAGAACCGTCCGATTCCGTGCTGTGCGTATGTAAATCAAGCACGAAAACCCCTCCTTACTTACAATGATAAAACGGCAACAATGCGTGTACCATCTTCCCCGGTGCTTACCGCCACCCAAGCACCGTCGTGCGGGCACAGATCACTCTTCGTCGCGAGCCTTACAGCGGTTTCACGCAGGAGGCTTCGATCGCCACCGCCGCTCGCCCGAGACCCTCCACACTCAGTATCAGCTTATGAGCCCCCTGAACGCGTATAACCGAGCCGACAATGCCACGCATGGGACCTGACTCGACCCGAATACGCGTACCGGGAAGAAGATTTTCGGTGCTTGTCAGCGGCTCGATCGCCACACCTCGCTCCAAGGCATGATATATTTGATCCAATTCGTCGATAAACCGCTTCTGGTTTCGTACCTCGACAAGATTAACCACCCGCCCCGTCCGAAAAACATCACGTTCATGTCCGCGGGAAGCGCAATAGCAGATATAGCCCTCAAAAAGGCACACCACCGACTTGCGCGGTTTGTTGTTGTCACGCCGACGCGTAATTTTCAGATACATCGGGAGGTAGTATTCAATCTCTTGATTGTACAATTCCCATGCGAGAGCCTTTTCTTGTCGCGGCTTCACTTTCGCAATCCACCACGGCCCCTCCGCCTCACGCACGGGCCTATCGGGATGTCTGGGTGGTGGGTTTTCGGTTAGTGGTATCATACTGTTACCTCACACGGCGTCAAGTCTTTTCCCCGGTCGGCTTCGGGCGACACACACGGCCTCTCACGAGGGATACCGTGCGGTGCAACTCTGAAGCGTCCATTATTCTCTTAATCCTTCAATCTCCCGACCGCCCAGGCATTACGAAAGGGAGTCTAAAAAATATTTACAAGCATTTCCGCAAGGCTGCAGCCACCCTCGTTGGCTATCCTCGTGGCGATGCCCCATATTTCGCCCGATAGCTTTCAATGCGCTCCATGGTTTTCTCATCCACCAACACGCGACCATCGATCTCGCGGCAACAAAGATAGGTTACTACCTCTTCCAGCGTTACTATCGCGGCGGTCGGCATACCGAACTCGTCACGAAGACTCTCCAGCGCATTGCGTCCGTCGGGCCCCTTCTCCTGACGGTCCACGGAAACGATCAGCCCCGCCTGTGTTACCGACGCACCGTCTCGGATAAGCGGAACCACTTCGCGGATTGAGGTGCCCGCAGTCGTAACATCCTCCACAATCACCACGCGCTCACCATCGCGAAGCTTATGCCCCACAAGCATTCCACCTTCACCATGATCCTTCGCTTCCTTGCGGTTAAAGCAGAAAGCTACATCTCGACCTCTTTCCGCAAGTGCCGTCGCAGTGCTCACAACGAGTGGAATTCCCTTGTAGGCGGGGCCGAACAAGACATCGAATCCCCCCCCGAAATTAGCCTCGACGGCATCGGCGTAAAACCGTCCCAACCGCCGCATCTGCTCACCGGTCCGATAATTACCGGTATTTATAAAAAACGGTGTCCGCCGCCCACTTTTGGTGACAAAGTCGCCGAATGTAAGTACCGCCGAACGTACCATAAATTCGATAAAGTCTTTTTTGTATTGCCGCATAAAAAATCCCAATAAATCAAGCCATGAAAGGTGCTAATGTTCAGCAACTAGCCAATCGTTATACGCAGCCCGTCCCAAGCAAAGTGCATCCACTCCTCCAGCATGAAAGCGTCCCGGCGGTAATGGATATCGTGACAAAGGTGCGTAAAATAACATTTGCGTGGTTTCAGCTTCTTGGCCAATGCAATCGATTCGGGAAGAATGCTGTGCGTGGAATGAGGCCGCGTGTCACGAAGAGCGTCGATAATCAGCGTATCGATCCCCGAAAGCAGCTCCCAAGCCTCGTCATGAAGCACCTTAAAATCGGGGATATAGGCGAGATTACCAATGCGGTAACCGAAGCATTCCTCGAGACTCCCATGCACAACCGGCAGCGGCGCCACCGGAGTACCAAATAGATCAAATGGGGTTTTGACGCTTTTAGTCTGAAGTTTGGGAATCCCCCCACCCTCCATGCAGGGGCGTTCATCGAAGATGTAGCCGAACGATCGCCGGACATACCTTACCGTCTCCGCTGAGCCGTAGAGTGTCAGCTCCCGCTCCCGCGTATAAGAACGTATGTCGGGAATCCCCGCGATATGATCGGCATGACTGTGAGTCAGCAACACGGCATCGATATGTTTGAGCCTCTCTCGCAGCGCTTGATTCCTAAAATCCGGGGACACATCAACCAAAACCAGGTAATCGCCATACTCAACCGCAATCGAAGACCGTGACCTTCGATGCCTGGGGTCAACTTCCGCTTCGCGACAGACACCCTTGGGGCAACGCTCGTTATTGGAGATCATGCAATCCAATGGGGGAACGCCGTGGGAGGTACCGGAACCGAGAATCGTTATTTTCATGTGTGTTCAACGTGGCCGAAGATATTTAGAAGCCACCTTAGAAATACTCCCGTCGGCTGTCGGCCGGGACAAGGTCATCCAGCTTACGCCCCCGTCATGGGGGCGTCCCCCAAGCGGGATCTCCACCCATCCATAGGCTCCGAGTCGCCGCTCGATCGTTGTATACGGCCGGTGTGCGCCTCAGCGTCACTGCCTTTCCGGCGCAGAAGGAATACGACCCATTCGGGATCAAACCATTATGTCTCTTGTTCTCTCGCGCCTCATATCCGGCCCCGACGCAATCCGCTGTACCGCTTGGTGAGATCCGCATTTATGAGATTGAATCCATGCATAACTTGTTGTACGATATTTTCAGCCGACGCCTAAACCTGTCGATTCACCACAAGAGAACCGACGAGTGCAGGTAACAGAAATTATATCAGGAATACATATCCCCGCCTCATCCGACTCCGCGACGGTATCGCAACCATTCCGGAAGTGGATTTTCAGCGCCGGCCGAGGTATACGTCCGCACGCGCCAACAGCCCGAATTGTATTTTTTCGCACCCGAGAAAAAAAAACAAGAAATACGGACAACGCGGCTATAGCCGCACTGGTTGAATCCGTGGTTTGCTCGTGGATCGACGGAACGGGTCCGTTAAATCCATCGATGCAAGCAAAGCGTCCCGATTATTTTCATTTCAAGGATCTCTGTCCGGATTCGAGCGCACCGCCGTTCCGGAGTACCGGCACATCGAGGAGTAAGCAATTGAACATCACCGAACAATTGATCAACGAATTCGAGCTCAAGCCCTTTCAGGTCGAGAATACCCTTGCATTATTCGATGAGGGTTCGACGGTACCCTTTATCGCTCGCTACCGCAAGGAGCGCACCGGCAGTCTCGACGAGATCCAAATTCGTGATCTTCAGCACCGCTATACGTACTACCAAGAGCTTGAAGAGCGACGTGCCAGGATCTTGGAGAGCATCGAATCTCAGGGCAAACTTACGCCGGAGCTGAAAAAAAAGATCGAGGCGACTATAAGCAAGACCGAACTCGAGGATCTTTACCTCCCGTACAAGCCGAAGCGGGTAACGCGGGGAAAAAAGGCGCAGGATGCCGGACTTGAACCTCTCGCCGATTGGCTGGCAACGCTCGAGCAGCCTACGGCCGACCTCGAGACCGAAGCCGCGCGGTTCCTAAATGCCGAAAAGGGATTCGATACGCCGGCCAAGGCTTTGGGTGGTGCGTGCGATATTCTTGCCGAGCGCCTTTCCGACGACGCCGACAACCGTAAATGGCTCCGTGAGCTTGCCTCCACCGAAGGGTTCTTGGTTTCGACCGTTCGCAAGGAGTTCGCGGAACAGAAGACCAAGTTTCAGATGTATCACGATTACCGAGAAAAAGTCTCCGCGCTTCCCTCTCACCGGATCTTGGCAATGCTGAGAGGTGAACGCGAGAAAGTCCTTCGCTTGGTGATGGAGATTCCCGAAGACAAAGCCCAAGCACGATTGGAATCCCGCCTTATCACTCACCCTTCGAGCGCCGCGGCGGATAAGCTCCGCGAAACGGTGCGCGACGCACTTAACCGACTTTTGATTCCGGCCACCGAAACGGAAATCCGTAAGGAACTTCGCGAGCGAGCCGAACAAGAAGCGTTCGGGGTATTTACCGACAACCTTCGTACCCTGCTCATGTCTCCGCCCGCCGGGCGCAAAGCCGTCCTGGGCGTTGATCCCGGTTTCCGAACCGGCTGCAAGGTTGTCGCATTGGACACGACCGGAAAATTCCTTCAGTACGAAACCATTTACCCCAACGAGCCGCAAAAGAAAGTCGAAGAGGCGGCCCGAACGATACGGTCGATGATCGACGGCCACGGTATCGAGCTGGTGGCCGTCGGCAACGGCACCGCGAGCCGTGAAACTGAGCGCTTTGTGCGCGATGCGGTGGCGGACTATGCCGAAGACAAACGGCCTACCGTAGTGATAGTCAACGAAAGCGGCGCCAGTGTTTACAGTGCTTCGGAAGTCGCCATTAAGGAATTCCCCGATTTCGACGTCACCGTCCGCGGCGCCGTCTCCATCGCCCGCCGCCTTCAGGATCCGCTCTCCGAACTGGTCAAGATAGACCCTAAAGCGATCGGTGTCGGCCAGTATCAGCACGATGTCAACCAGACCAAGCTCAAGTCACGGCTCGAGGAAGTGGTCGAGAGCAGTGTAAACCTAGTGGGGGTCGATGTCAACCTGGCGTCGGAGGAGCTGCTTAAGTATGTGTCCGGTCTCAATCGCAGCCTTGCCGGTAAAGTGGTTACCTACCGCAACGACAACGGCGCCTTTGCTTCACGTGAAGCACTCATGAGGGTTCCGGGGATGGGGGCCAAAACTTTCGAGCAAGCGGCGGGATTCCTTCGTGTTCCCGGAAGCGCTAATCCGCTCGACAATTCAGCGGTCCATCCCGAGCGCTACGAACTTGTCGGGATGATGGCCGGTCAACTCGAGACCTCGATAAAAGAGCTGATCGGCAACAAGACCGCGCTGAAATCGATCGATAAACAGAGCTTTGTAACCGATACGGTAGGCCTTCCTACGATAGAGGATATCCTTTCGGAACTCGAAAAGCCCGGCCGTGATCCGCGTGCCGAGTTCCGCTACGCCCGGTTCTCCGACACTATTACCGAAATCAAGGATCTGACACCGGGCATGACACTCGAAGGAACGGTGACTAATGTCACCAATTTTGGAGCGTTTGTCGATATCGGTGTTCATCAAGACGGCCTTGTGCATATTTCGCAACTCGCCGATCGCTTTGTGAGCGATCCGCGGCAGGTGGTGAAAGTGGGCCAAGTCGTGAAAGTCAGGGTGCTCGAAGTGGACCGGGAACTCAAGCGCATTTCACTGTCGATGAAAGCCGAGATCGGTGAAGCCCCGCATCAAACGCGCAAAAAGGGTGCCCAACAAGACAAGCGCCGCGAACCGCGCAAGAAAAAACCTCAGGCTTCGGTGCAGGACCTTGCCCGCAAATTCGGCAAAGAGCCCCAAAAGCTAAAGACGGCAAAACCGAAATTTAAGTCGGGGTCGGACCACGCGTAACTTGCTATCTGACAGCATGTTAGACCCATTCAGAGGGGCAAATTGAACCGCTTAATTTGACGTAATGCATATTCTTTTAGATTCCTTTCTCATGATACGGATCGGTGTGTATCGCACAGCGGATTGAAAGTGCGTATTTTCTGTTGTTCACAAGAAAGCCGACACCTTGGTAGGCGTAGTTGCATCGATAGCGTTGGTACCAAGCGCGGCGGGCGCAGGCATAGCGGCGGTAGTCGGCGTATGGAAGGATGTTGCCGGAGTGTTGGCTATGCTCCTGATTAACGTAAGCATGATCGTTTTTATTGGATGGTTAGTCTTCAACTTCTTCAGCGAGTGCGGTGAATAGTCGCGATGTGTAACATAAGGACATACAAGCTCAAATAAGCCGTCTTCACTTTTAGCGTTAGAGTTCCCGGAAAACGGCCTCGATCGGCCGGTTCAGGCGGGACGTGAGAGGGCGGAGACATTGCCCTCTTTAGAAGCCCTCTCATAAACGCGGATCCCGCCAAGCGCATTAGCGCCAACCAAAGCTTTCAGAAGGAGAAAATCGCCACTGCGTGGCTCCGCCTCGTTCCCGACGTGCAGGATCCCTTCTTCAGGCCAGGAGAAGGGGACATGGAAGTTGTATGATGGGAATATTTGGTTAAAAAACAGCAAAAACCGCCCCCCTCTATCCATCAAAGGAAGAAGGGATGGGGGGTAAGGTGAAGGAGCGAAACGACGACATTATTTTGTTTGTGGCGAATGTTTGCAACGATAGGGTGTATAGAGATCTTAGGCCGTGCCGAAAAGGTCACGTGCAGTGCGTTCAAAGG
>WJJU01000287.1 GCA_014729595.1 Chitinivibrionales bacterium | reverse complement strand
GATCCGCTATGTGCATCTCAACCCGTTGAGGGCAGGTATCGTGTCCGATCTGCAGGAGCTTGCCGCCTACGAGTGGTGTGGCCACGGAGCGCTCATCGGGGTACGGACCTGTGAGTTTCAGGATACAAAACCGGTGCTCAGGCGGTTTGGGCGCACGGCGGCGAAGGCCCGGACGGCATACCTGCAGTTTCTGGAAGAGGGGCTCGAGCAGGGCGATGAAGACCGGTTGATTGCCCTTCTTCGGGAAAGTAACCGGGGTGTGGTCAAGAATATTCGTCCTGAATGCTGGGTGATCGGCGATCGGGATTTTGTGCTGCATGCGATGAACACCCGGCGCAAGCGCCTGGCGCTTCGGCGTGCGGCTCTGGAGGGGTGGGATCTGGAGTCGGTCTGCGCCAGGGTAGCGCAGCAGCAAGATGCTTCGGTCGATGCGATCCGGCGTCGTGAGCGGCTCAGCATAGGTTCGCGGGCAAGAAAGGAATTTTGCTTTTTCGCCTGCCGCCTGCTGCTGTTTCCGGTGGCGCAGGTGGGCCAGTTTCTGGGGTGCAGTCCCTCGGCGGTTTCCTGGTCGGCTCGCCAGGGGGAGAAATTGGCGTCTCCGAGCACCCGGGAGGAGTGGGCTAATTTTCCTCGGGGGTAAAGCTCCGGGGTGAAGCTTATCTGCCTTCCGGATCTGTCCCTCTTGCAATCATCGGTCTTCAAGGAGCCAGTCTCTGAGCGGCACTGCCCGGATAGCTCCTTTGCGGCTGCGCGTCTGCCTGGTGATGATGGTCAAGGGCATGTCCTTTGGCAGCACTTTGGAAACCCAGGCGAACTCATCGAGGGAGACGCGGTTTTGATATTTGACCTCGATCGCTGATTCGCCTACAAAATCGATTTCCTTCCTTCCCTGAAAATACCGAAGCGGAACCATGGCGAGGCTGCGCCGCAGCTCGGAGGCAACCAGCGATTCCACCAGGGCACCAAGGCGTTGTGAGTCCTGAATTCGCTGCCGGGCATTAAGCCAGGCGGAGTCAAGGCTCCTGCCGAAGTCATGGAACAGATGGTAGAGAAGGGGATCGAAGGGATAGAACTTGCGGTTCTTCCGGGGTGCAGAGACACCGCTACCCGGCTCGCTCCAGTGGCAAGGCATGACGATATAGTTTGTTTCCATAACCCGCAGGTAGGCTTCGGCCGTATGATTCGATCCGATACCGCAATCCCTGGCCATTCCCGCGACGCTGACGCCGGTGCCGGTGCGGTTTGATAGGTAGTGCAGAAGGGAATCCAGGTTTTTTGCCGAGTGGCTTCTTTTCACCTGCGCACCCTGGATCCAGGCTGCATACAATTCGTAGACGAATGGTGGCACGGCACCGCTGCGAAGATACTCGGCAACCGCCCAGGGAAACCCCCCGGTCAGAAGGAACTCCTCCAGCGAAAGATGATTGGCAACGTCGGCATAGGCAACAGGAAGAAGCTCGAAATTGAGCGGATACCGTCGACCACGGCGTCCCGGCAGCAGGTCGGCGCCCTCGGCAAGATCTTGGGAGGAAGAGCCGGTGCAGATCAAAAGGCTGTTGCTCAGCGCTCCCTCATCCGCGGCTAGCTTCAGGGCAAGCCACCACTTGTCAAGGGCTGTGATTTCATCGATAAGCAGAAGGTGGTATTCGTTGCGGCTCGAGCAGAAATCGACCATCTCCGAGTATAGATCGTGACGCGATTCCAGCGATTCCGCCTCAATGAGGCCAATGCGTTCGACCGCCAGCCCTTCGGCAATCGCCTTCTGCACGTACTGGCGCAGAAAAGTGGATTTTCCCGCCTGCCTGGGACCAAGAACAAAGAGTATTCCCGAGGGCTCCAGAGGTATGCTCCGGGCAAGCCTGCCGGTGTGGGGCAGCACCAGCGGAAGAGCGCGAAGCTGGCCCAGCTTCGGATCACTCATCTCCCATAGAGGATTGTTTTTCCAGTTTTGCTTGATCATGCTATTAATATAAGCTATGTAATGCTTAATTTCAAGCACTTGGTTGCCTTTATTCGGGCTTTGGAGTGGGCTTTCGTTGTGTTTAGGGGACGGGGATAACTCATCAACTATTCCCACGGAACTCACCCCGGGGCTGCACCGTTGTGGTTACCGCTGCTATGCCTGGACCCTGATGGATAACCACTACCATCTGGTCGTTCGCTGCACGCACTTGCCCCGGAGAAAAAATAACCAACAACATCTCAACCACAACCTCAAAGAAATGAGTTACCATCCCTCTATCGCTTGTTCCAAGGTCAACTAAAAACCTCCTGAAGGCTGGCGACAGGAAGGGCGGTGACATTCTTTGCCATCGGGTAGCGTTCGGCTCCCGAATAGACCACATAACCCCGCTTGCATTGAAGGTCTTTCATCCCCTCCCAGAATCCTCGTGTCAGAGATGGCGCGGGGGAAAGCTTGATCTCTATTGCGACAGGCGGATTCGCGCTCGATGCCTGATATAACAGATCGATTTCGGCACCGGCAGCAGTACGGTAGAAAAAGAACCGGCCATTGGGATCGGGACAGCCGCTGATAAGCTGTTCGATAACCATGCCCTCCCAGGATGCCCCCACGGCCGGGTGGCCGAATAAATCCTCGATCGTCCCAATGCCATGCAGCATGTGCAGCAGTCCGGAATCACGAAAGTAGACCTTCGGTGATTTCACCAGGCGTTTTCGCAAATTTGCATGATAAGGCTTAAGCTGCCGCACGATAAAGGTTTCTTCCAGAATATCCAGGTAGTGACGGCTGGTAGGAGGAGAAACGCTAAGGCTTTGAGCAATCGTGCTGGCATTCCATAGCTGGCCATGCACATGAGCGATCATTGTCCAGAACCTGTCGAGAGTGGACGAGGGCACGCGAATACCCAACTGTGGAATATCTCGCTCGAGGTAGGTTCGGCCAAAAGACACTCGCCACTGCATGCTGGCTTCGTCGGACTCCGCCAGATAGCTTCGAGGGTATCCCCCACGAAGCCAGAGCTGCCTTATAGTCTCAGCGTCTGCGCCCACTTCAGTTGTAAGAAAGGGTGACAGCTCCAGGTACAGAATTCTGCCTGCAAGGCTTTCGGATGACTGGCGTATCAGCTCCGGGGAAGCCGATCCGAGTACAAGAAAGGACCCGTTGCGGCTCCATCGGTCTACCAGAGATCGAATCAGGGGGAATAACTCCGGTTTCCGCTGAATCTCATCGATGATCACCAGCTTATCGGAATGATTTTCCAGATAAAGCTCGGCTTCACGCAGTTTCTGGAGATCTGAGGGTAATTCCAGATCGAGATAGACCGATT
>WJJU01000286.1 GCA_014729595.1 Chitinivibrionales bacterium | reverse complement strand
TCAGCGCGTACACCACCATAAACCTGGTCGGCGACTGTCGCATAGAGGTCGAAACTTCGCCCCCGTCGCTCCATAATTCGCCGATACGTATAGGTTCGCGCCGCAACAGCTTGTGCCTTCACGGCTTCAATTTGCTCCCGAGGTCTTCTCCCGATCTCGAGTGGGACAACTCCTCGAAGGTATTCTTCGACCTCGATAAGGTTGATTAATGCCACATTTGATCCCGGCGTTGATGCCAGAATCATGGATCCCCGATATGATGAATCATCAAATTCAAAGTAATTATGCGGTGAGCGAGCGAGAAGGGTACACGGAAGGGTGCTCTTGAGGTGGGTACCCGAGGCAAGTTTGAGTGTGATTGTGTTTCCGTGCCGATTTGTCGTTATTAATACCCTTCCTCGAGTCGGCTTATTGCGATTTCCGGTAGGCGTACATATATCGATGGTGTCGAGCGAATAAAGGACGAGTGAAGTTACCTTTTGCTTCAGGAGCACGCGCGCAGCGGTAGTTGGAACGACGACTGCCGTGCCGCGATAATCCGGCGGCAGCAATGAATCAGCATCTTGTCCCCCGACGTTGTATTCGGGCTCCAACGCCTCGGCAAAGTCGTATATTTTTCGTGGCTGCCGGCGTGAGTCAACAGTGTCATCGGCGTGCCGCGAACGATCCCCGGCCCCAGGCTCTTTGCGGGGCTTCTCCGGAGGATTGGGCCGCACAAATGGAAGACGGCTGCAGCTACTAAAAATCAGCACCGCGCTAATGAATATAAGCGCGGCTAAAGCGGGGATATCTACCCGTTTATGCATTGATTGATTTTTTTGCGTTTTAGAGGAAGTTCGTGGGATCGCGCCTGCTATTTTCTGCAATGCTTATGCGACTTTGGCTTTTTCGCGCCCCGTTTTTGCCAGCTTTTTCAGTTTCCCGGCTACAAGTTGGCGCGCAACCGGTGAAACGCGGTCAACAAAAAGTATCCCATCGAGGTGATCGAGTTCGTGCTGTAGCGCTCTGGCTAAAAGACCTTCAGCGTTCTCGATCACATACTCATTTCCATCGCGATCGAATGCATGGACCGATACCAACGACGGACGGCTGACTTTTAGTGAGATCCCGGGGATACTGAGGCATCCCTCTTCATTATCCACATGCTCTTCCGAAGAGGATGTGATTTTCGGGTTTATCAGCACCAATGGTTCTTCTTCGCCGCCCGTTGGGTCTATAACCGCTACACGCAACGAACATCCAATTTGAGGTGCCGCAAGCCCTACACCATCTTCCTGTTTCATGGTTACAATCAGGGTGTCGACTAGCTCGGCTAAGCTTTTATCGAAATTTTTAACCGACTCGGCCTTTTTGCGAAGGATCGGGTCGCCGTAAATTCTCATCTCCGCCACTATTTCTTCTCGCTGGTTGCCGGGGTTTTCTCTGATCCATCCTTATTGAGTACGCTTGAGACTGCCGTTTTAGCCACCTCAAGTGTTGTACCGTCGCCAGTTTTGATGGTAACCGAATTTTCTTTTCGGTTACTGACCGTCCCCATTATCCCGCCTATGGTAAGGATACGATCACCTTTTTTCAGCTCCTCCATCATCTTTTGTTTAGTCTTTTGCTTTTTCTGTTCAGGACGGATCATCAAAAAGTAGATAATGACAAACATCACCAACATCATCGGCAGGACACTTCCAATAAAGCTGGTTTGCCCCGGCTGCTCACCTTCCTGTGCGAGAAGTGGTACGGCAAGGGTCAATAAAGCCACGGTCAAGTGAATCGCAGAATTCATGGAAGTTCCTTTCAGGGAAAAAAGGGGGATAGAGACCAAAATATACGTCCTCACGCGGTTTGCGGTCAAACGGAGATCATTCATATATATTGTAGATTATCATGTCGTCTACGGCTTATTTCGCACGATGGGTACTGCTGCCAAGCGGTGAGATCCTGGAAAACGGTGGTGTTGTAGTCTCGGGCAATCGAATCGCTTCGGTTGGCTCGCGAGGACGGATTCGTCGTTCATCCCAGGACCGCATAGTCAATTTAGGTCCTACGCTGTTGATGCCCGGTCTCATCAACATGCATACTCACCTCGAACAAGGTATAATCCGGGGCATGATTCGCGAGGAGAATGAAGCGTTTTCGGCTTGGCGGGCGAAACGCGACGGGCGGCTCAGTGCGATAAAGGATGAGACAATCGCTTCGAGCGTACGCCTTGCAATCCGTGAATCGCTCGCTAATGGTGTTACAACGGTCGTTGATTCCTCAAACCGCACTATCTCTCCGGACGTATTCAAGGATGAACCCATCAGATCATGGGTCATTCACGAAGTCGCTCCTTTGGATTCCGCCTCCGAAGAATCGGTGATCGAAACCTTGCATAGCCGAATAACGAAAAGCGAGCATTTGCAAAATCTGGGCATTGGACCACATGCATTCTACTCCCTCGCCCCCGATTCTCATCGAGCCCTCATCCGGGCGGCAAATGCAAATGGCTATTTGTGGGCGGCTCATCTGGCCGAGAGTGCCGAAGAACTTCAGGCCTTTTCGGAGCAGCGCGGGGATCTTTATTTTCGGATAACTCGTCGGAAAAAGTGGCCGTTCGGTAATACCGAGCGGGGTGTGATGTACACGGCGATTACGGAAAATCTTATCCCCAATCATGCCCTCTGCTTTCACTGCAATTATGTAAGTGGGCAGGAACTGTCTCTGCTGGCCGCGAAGAATGTCACGATTGTTGTCGCTCCACGCTATACCGAAGCTCACGGCCACAAACCGTTTCCGCTCGATATAGCATTGGCGCGGAAGATCAATCTTTGCATCGGTACCGAAAGCCCTTCGAGCTTTGCACCGCTCAATCTTTTTGACGAACTCTTCCATCTCAAGCGTGCCCATCCATATATCCCCGCCCAAGAAATGCTAAGGTGGGTCACCGTTAACGCCGCTCGCGCCCTTCGCTGCAGTGATCGACTCGGAGCCGTCGGCGAGGGGATGCTCGCCGACCTGGTTGGCGTACGATTCCCTCACGCCGCTCACGAGGATCTTTTGGAGGAGCTGATAGCCGCGGAACCGGAAGTTGTGTTTGTTATGGTGGACGGCGAGGAAGTTATTGCGGGCTATTAGGAATTGAGAAACAAGAAATGCAGATTATTCATCCCGGGGAGTTCACCGGATACTGATTGCTGATTGTCGAATCCTGAATCCCGCTCCGCCTCGGCGTTGCGTTGCGAAGGCCGGGAACCCTAAGAAACGGTTTAAGAAGCTATCCCGTGGATCGAAACCGCGCGGTCCGGCAGCCCCGACTTTACGTCGGGATGGGTTGCGCGTAGCGTATATTGGCCACCGCACACGGAAAGGCGTGCAAAACCGTGGAAATGAGGAGGGCATATTCTCGGTGATGTGGCCAAGGCGCAACCCCGCGACCGCAT
>WJJU01000285.1 GCA_014729595.1 Chitinivibrionales bacterium | reverse complement strand
GGCATTGTTCATGTCAACAACCATTTCACCCTTCTTACCGTAGGTCTTCCGGATTGCCGACTTGATCGCATTGACCGCCTGAACCTGATCCATGATCGAGGAGATGCGGAAAAACGCGGTCTGCATAATGACGTTGATACGTGCGCCAAGACCGAGTTTCTCGGCAATGGTGACGGCATCAATTACATAGAACTTGGCTTTTTTATCGATAAGCTGCCTCTGCACGCGGCCGGGTAGCTTATCCCAGACATCATCGGCGCCGTAGGGCGACGTAAGCAGGAATATGCCGCCTTCTTCCAAGTTCTTCAGCATATCATATTTCTCGAGAAATGAAAAATTGTGACACGCAATGAAATTGGCGCGGCTGATCAGATAAGGGCTCCGGATCGGCTCGGGCCCGAAACGAAGGTGCGATACCGTAACGGCTCCCGCCTTTTTGGAGTCGTAAACAAAATACCCCTGCGCATAGTTGTCGGTTTCGGAGCCGATGATTTTGATCGAATTCTTGTTTGCACCCACCGTTCCATCCGATCCAAGTCCATAGAACATAGCGCGATACGTGTTCTCACCTTCAGTGCTGAACGAAGGATCGTATTCGATATAATTACCGGTGACATCGTCTTCGATTCCAACAACGAAATGGTTTTTGGATTCACTCGTGGCGATTTCATCAAATACACCCTTTACCATCGCCGGGGTGAACTCGGAAGAACCAAGTCCGTAACGACCCCCGACCACCGTCGGCCACGCCGTGAACGGCGCCGACTTCTTTTCCATCGCCTCACCGATTGCCGTACGAACGTCCTCGTAAAGCGGCTCACCCAGAGAACCGGGCTCTTTGGTGCGGTCCAGAACCGCGATTTTCTTAACCGAGGCCGGAAGTGCTTTCACCATGGCTTCCCCGTCGAACGGACGATACAACCGTACGCGCAGCACCCCAACCTTTTCACCGGCGGCATTGAGATTTTTGACCGTTTCTTCAACGGTTTCACAGCCGGAACCGATAGCGACGACAACTCGTTCTGCGTCAGGGGCACCAACATAGTCAAACAAGTGATAGCTACGACCAACGATCTTGGCGAGCATATCCATATATTTTTGGACAATCGCCGCAGTGCCGGTATAGTACTTGTTTACCGTTTCACGACCCTGGAAATAGACGTCTGGATTCTGCGAAGTACCGCGAACCGTAGGATGATCCGGAGACATCGCCCGACGTCTGTGCTCTTCGACATAATCGAAGTTGATCATGCTTTTTATGTCGTCCATGGTCAGCTCTTCGATTTTTTGGATTTCGTGCGAAACCCTGAAACCTTCAAAGAAATGCACAAACGGAACGCGGGCTTCCAGCGTTGCCGCATGGGCGACAAGAGCCATGTCCATGGCCTCTTGCACACTCGAAGAAGAGAGCATGGCGAACCCGGTCTGCCGAACCGCCATTACATCGCTGTGATCACCAAAGATCGAGAGTGCTTGGCAAGCCAATGAACGAGCGCTGACATGGAACACCGCCGGGATAAGCTCACCGGCGATTTTGTACATATTCGGAACCATCAGAAGAAGGCCCTGGGAGGCGGTAAAAGTCGTTGTAAGCGCTCCGGCCGACAACGCGCCATGCACCGCACCGGCGGCCCCCGCTTCGGACTGAAGCTCCGAAATCACGGGCACCGATCCCCAAATATTGGTCTCTCCACGAGATGACTTTTCGTCGGCCAACTCGCCCATAGGCGAGGAAGGCGTAATCGGGTAGATCGCGCACACCTCACTAAGCGCATGAGCTACATGAGTCGTGGCCGAATTCCCGTCGTGTGGAACCATCTTTCGTGCCATAGAAGAATACCTCTAATTATTGAGATTAAAAAAGGACGAAGCAATCTACATAAATCATGAAAAAATACAACATAATCGCAGCCCGCCGCCATGTGTTCGAAAGCTTTGCCGTAGCGGACCGATGACCGCGGGCGGTACGATCTACAGCCGGGGATATAGTCATCGGCATTTAAACCCGAAATAGCTGTCGGCTGGTGAGCAGGGAATTCCGCATGAACCTATAATAATGAACTTACTTGTGGATTCAGCACCCCGGATCACTACAAGGGAGCGACAAGTTACGGATTATTATTTTTACCACGCCTTCCTTAGTTCGGATTACCCCGCCCGAAAGTCAAATGTCACCGGTCAAAAACTAGGTCCTTAGGGGTGACATCCTTTTTTGATGGTCCGAAGTCGCCGTAGCCGTACCAGAGATTAGAATTTTGTTAGATCTGGTCCGTAGTTTGCTTTGAGTCTACGTTTTACTATATTAATAGCCCCGCTCGGCGTACGGAGGAAGTTGGTTGGTTGAATCTATTCGTCATCCGAAGCCGGGCATTTACAACGTGATTAAGGCGTTTGCCAAAAAGCACGGGGTACGCAGGGACCGTCGACCTATGGAAAACGCACTATCATTTATGCTAAGATCTAATCATTATTTAAAATCGAGATAGCCATTGATGAATTGCATTACCTCTTTCACGTAAAAATCTACACTCCGTCACGGAGCCAATCTCCGACCATAAACGGCAACACGAGAACAAGCCTTACATGAAGATACCAACACTACAGCACTCGATAGCGTACGCAGCATCTTTGAAGTAACAACCATGGCCCGCGACCCAACAACGAATTTTCCGGTAGTTGCGATCGGTGCTTCGGCCGGGGGATTGGAACCCCTCAACGAACTGCTTGCCGCTCTACCCTATAAGCCGCAAGCCGCCATTCTATTTGTACAGCACTTGCCGCCGGAGCGCAAAAGCCTCCTCCCCGACCTGCTTCGGGGCAAAAGGTCCGATCTGGAAATTATCGAACCCGAGAACGAACATTCACTTCAGCCGGGATGCGTCTATCTTGTTCCCGGCGGAAAAACACTCACCTTCGACGATCAAGGCGTTCTGCATGTTGTAGCCCCTCCTGAACGCTTAATCCATCACACTATCGATTCATTGCTCGCATCGGTTGCTACCATCTACAAAGAACGCGCCGTCGCGGTGATCTTGTCCGGGACGGGCAATGATGGTACCCGCGGCTCGGTGGAGATTCGTTCTCATGGTGGAACGGTGCTTGTGCAGGATCCCGCCGGCGCTCGCTTTCCATCCATGCCGAATTCGGTCATACATACGGGCAGCGTCGACCTCGTACTTACCCCCGCGGCAATCGGAAGAGAGATTGAGACAATATCTCAGACCAGACGGTCGTCGGCACGAATCGATGTTCCGGTGGACCCCGAGAACCTTAGCGCTTTCTACGACCTGCTTTACACAACAACCGGATACCGGTTCAATCATTACAAAGACGGGGTTGCCCTCCGACGCTTGCGGCGTCGTATGCAACTGCGTGGAGTAAATATCATGGATGAATACCTTAAGATTCTGGGCCAAGAGCCCGCGGAAGCACGGCAGTTGGCGGAGGATTTTATGATCGGGGTCACCTCTTTTTTTCGTGACCCCGAGACTTGGCACGAACTTAAAGCTTATGTCATCCGCAACCTTATTGCGCAAAAATCGGATGAGTCGACACGGGTCTGGACCCCTGCGTGTTCGACCGGTGCAGAAAGCTATTCCATTGCGGTTATGCTTCACGATGAACTCGAGCAGGCGGGAAAAGAGGTCGATTTTCTTGTCTTCGCCTCCGATATCAACGAAAACGCACTCGAGACGGCTCGACGAGGCATTTATCCGGGATGCTTTGAGGTCGATATACCGCCCGAATATTTTCGCCGGCATTTTGTATGTTCCGAGGATCGCACCAAGATGGCGATCAGCGGGGCGATCCGGGAAAGGCTGGTATTTGCGAAGCACGACCTACTGGCCGACCCGCCATTCTCTAAACTGGACCTCATTATATGCCGAAATCTCCTTATCTACCTGGAACCGCCGGCACAGCACCGCTGTATCGATACTTTTCACTATGCACTGCGTGAGAATCGCTTTTTATTCCTCGGCAAAGCGGAATCCGTCGGCGAGCGTGAATCGCTTTTCCGGCAGGTCGGTCCCCAATGCACACACATTTTTCAGCGCCTTCCGGGACCGTCACCCGCGCGCTATCCTACTTCGTTTCGCATGGAAGCCGACTTCCGATTGCATAAACAAGAGAAGCGGCAGGCGCCGGACCAATCGGCGATAGTTGATGCCGCTCGCGACGCGTTGCTTGAACGATATGCTCCCGCCGCCGTCGCCATTGACGGCGGCTACGAAATTCTCTACAACAACGGACCGGTAAACCGTTATCTTACACCACCATCGGGCGAACCCACTCACAATTTGCTTGATCTCTTGCCCCAGCGTCTTCGACCGAAAATTCGCGCCGCCGTCTATCGGATTGGTCAAGATGGGACCACCGCAACGATTCGAACCAAGCTAAACCGCGCGAAAAAGATCGTAACCATCGCCGTCTCCCCTCTCGAGAGCGCACCTCATACGTTTATCGTTGAATTCCGCGAAAGTAGGGCTCGGAATAAACCGGAAGCCGTATCGCTTGAAGTTTCGGAGAGCACCCACGGCGCGGTGCGTCAACTCGAAGATGAATTGACGACGACGCGCATTGACCTGCGG
>WJJU01000284.1 GCA_014729595.1 Chitinivibrionales bacterium | reverse complement strand
GTCTCAGGAGTTGATATGAAAGCACATTACGCACGCAACGCCGGAGTTGCTTCGCTTGCGGGACTTGCCGCCTTAGCCAACTGCAGCTCCGAAGAAAAGAAATACTCCCAGTGGATGGAAACGCCCGGTATGGCCAATCGAATCAATCTCGACGATGTTCGTAACGCATTGGAGAACTCCAAGGGAGTAAGCGAATTCGAGACCAGGGTAAACGAAATTTATGAGGGACCTCACCGGGTGCTGATTGAAATAAAGGAAACGGACGACGGCAAAAAGAAGCTTTCGGGTTACGAAGACACCAACGACGACAAAAGACTAGATACCGAATCCGATTTTCTGCTCTTTTCAACCACCATCGGAGACGAATCATACGAGATGAGAGGTGGTGGCGCGCATAGCTACTATCATCATACGGGTCACTACCCCGGTGGCGGCGGTTTTTTGATGGGCTACCTGATGGGAAGCGCATTTTCGGGACCGATGTATGTTACGCCGCGGCGACGAGTCGACGAAATCGATTCACATCGCAGAACCTATCGTTCTTCTCCGGCCTACCGCCAACAGACGAACAGGAACATGGCTTTCAGAAAGGCCCAATTGACAAAAAATCCCAATGCGGCAAAGGGATTTCGAAGCAAGGTATCGACACGCTCCTATAGGTCGTCTTCACGAAGGTCTTCGCGCTTCGGCGGCTTCAGATCCGGATCATAAGCATAAGAGGGAATACCGCTTTGGCACATGTAGACAAAAGCGTACCCGGTTGGGTTACCGAATACAAATCTCCGGGTCTAATCGATCTGGACGGTGAAAACTTTTACCTTCGCATGGTAACCACCGACATGGATCCCAATGATACACTCTATATGGAGATCCCGGCCGAGTACGAGACAAAACCGATAGCGCGGGTCATCGAGGAGTTCTTCCCCGCGGATACGGCCGAAAGAGAAAAGATTAAGGGCGGACTTGAAACCGAAGATTTTCCGGAGCTGCCGGAGATCTACGACTACTTTGCCGACATTGTGCACGATGCGCGCCGTAACCACCTTGTCATCGATTATGCCGTTCAAGGAGGCCCGATATCGATCGACACAAACGAGATCGCGTATGAGCATTTGTCCCTTTCGACCGAAACCGCTTCGCGCGAGATGTACAAGATTCTTCATTTGATCCTCGATCTCCATAATAAACCTTTCGGAGATTACGAAGATCAGGCGGAAGCCGCAAAGGACCAAAAAGCGTTCCGGGGGCTCTATTTTTACTATCTCGTGCATAAACAGGTCGTAACGTCGCTTGAAACCTCACAAATTAGCGACGAGGTTGAAGAGGCGCTCAACTATTGCGAAGCGCAAAATTTGGTAAAAGCCAAAAAAGCGCTCCTCGGAGACCAAATCAAGGTTTCACTCACCCAACACGGCAAAGAATATTTCCGCGAACTTTACGATGAAGCGGCGTACTACACCGAGAACTTCGAGATTTTTTCTCATGTTTATGCCGGTGAAGATTATATACGATTCAACCACGTCGAAGGCGCCGATTATCGGATTCAGGTTATGCGACACGAGGGTGTCAACGTATACCGCGCCGTGATGGTGATGAGCCTCATGAACGGAACGTTTGATCCCTCATTCGAGCAATGGGAAAGCGAACTTCGCTCAGATACCTTTTTCCCAAAGTACCTTGGAGCATGCGCAGACACCGACATCGATATGTCCGAATCCGATTTCAGGGCGATGATAGAAAAAGGGAAGGCCCTTATTCGTGATGACGATGAGCTTTGAGCGCGGTTTCGTTTCCGCGCCAAACGTCTCACGGTGTCTCTTCAAAGGCCCGATCCGTTCCCGCAACATCATTTTTTGTATAGCATTATCGATTTATGGCATCAACCATACGCGAAAACGAGTTCACGTTCGTTTCGGCCGACAAAGACGACATCGCGCTTATCGAGCACATCCACGAGAAAATTCTCTTGCGAATGTTTCCCGACGTTAACGATATCGATTCGCCCGAAGCAATTCGCTCATACCTGCAATCGTACTCTTCGCTCCGTGGCGACACATGCAAGTATGTGGTTCTTGCAATAATCGGAGATGACGGTGTTTGTCTCGGTGTATCGATTTTCGGTCTATTTTCATGTAAGGAGTGTACATTCCTTAAGGGGGAGTATACCGCGATTGTGCCGGAAGTCCGGGGGAATGGTGCCTTCGAAAAATTGATGTACCAAAGAAACACTTTTGTTCAAAACCTCTGCTCGGCAGAGGGTGTAGAGCCGCCCGGATTCGCGATCAATGAGTTGGTCTCCCCTTCCGCCGACCGCGAAGATCATGAGGGTTGCCGGCGGATTCTCCGCATGTGGCGTATTCATGGCTATCGAGAGATCGACATGCCCTTCGTCCAGCTTCCGCTTCGCCCTGAGCTTGAACCGATCTACCACTTTCGTCTCTTTTTTCAGCCATGGAGCGCAAAATACCGCGCGCGTTCTTTCCTTACCGGTCGAGAGGCATTGCGCATTATCGATGCCACCTGTACGTTCCGCGATGCGTCCATACCACCGCGGCGGTTTGAGGAATACCATATTATGGTGCGGCATGCGCTATCACAAGAAAAGATCTCTTTGTGCCAATGATTATCGACACCCATACCCATGTCCAAACGACGTCCCGAAGCGAATGCGCCCGCGGGCTCGATGCGCTGGAGCGGTGTATGGATCGGCATGCAATTGCGGGGGCAATCGTAATGCCCTTTGCAAGCCCGGGCTTCGACGCCGCGATCGAGTTGGACACTTTGGTCCGATGCGCACGAGGAAGAGATCGGGTAAAGCCGATGCCGTGTTACGATCCCGGGAGTGGCAAGGCCGGCCTCGCTTCGCTCCTACGCTTGTTGGAATCCGCCGACATTGCGGGAGTAAAATTTTTTACCGGTTACGATGCGTACGGCCCGCTCGATGAAAGCATAGCGGCGATTCTGGAC
>WJJU01000283.1 GCA_014729595.1 Chitinivibrionales bacterium | reverse complement strand
GTATAATGATATGAGTACATTTCCAATTGAAAGGAGTTGTCACGTGTCACCCCCAAACCAAAGGTGCTTTGATTTCTTGTTTCACAAAGTACGGATACTTGTGGTAGACGACGAACCGGAGATATGTGAAGTCTACGAGGAAATTTTGTCCCTTTGCCCTCTATATCGGGTTGATTCGGCGGCGTCAATACCGGAAGCAAAGGCATTGATTCGCAAAAATGTTTATCATGTTTGCCTTTTGGATCTCGGGCTCGACGACCTTGATCACGATGAGCTTTATTTGCTTCGTAAATACGGTCGTGCAATGAAATTTATTATTATCAGCGCCAGAAAGTGTATGGAAACCGGCTATTTAATCGGTTGTCTGGGTGGTACCGTTTTCGAAAAACCGGTAAAACTTATGGCTCCCGATATACCCCGAGAAATCAATGAGGGCTTTCTTCGCTTTCTTGCAACTCCGGTGGCGACGGCGGTTGAAGAGGACGCGTATATCGGTAGAGCCCGACAGGCACTAGCCGAAAAGGTGCCGGAAAATATCTCGGATTGGGCGGAGAGTGTAGGAATCGGTGAACGATACCTACGTCGAAAATGGCGGGATTGGATTGGCTGCAAGTTGCGCCATTCTTTGTACCTTTATCAGGTATTTTTCGCGGCGCTGGCTCATTCATGCGCGGAGCAATATGGAGGTCCTGAACCTAATCTTTGCGGCCGATTAAAATTAAAGCGATGGTGTGATTACTATGGAAGGAACGAAGAGGAGTTGGATGCCATATTGGATCGAAGGATTCAGCCAAGACCGGATCCCCAAAAAAAATCCCCAAAAAGCAGTTGGTGTTACGATGTCGTACGTTCCGGGAAGACTGCGAGACCTTTCGGAACTTAGCAAAGGCCCCGATTTAGACTCTCAGCTTGCATATATCCCTTATATATAGATAAGGTCTCCCATTAAACCCGTGCATGCGGGTGAATGGGGGGGGACTTTTTGTTTGGGGCTGGTATCGTCGTTCCCCCGCGATGTTCGATCGGCCGATATAACCGCGAATCACACCGCGCAAGCAGCGTGGGAAAAATAGTATCCCTCGTGTTTCTCTGCGCCCCCGCATCGATCGCGGCAATCTTTATTATCCCCACCGAGTAAGCAATCCTAAGCCTGATCTACGAAATCGGCTAAAATCGTACTGTTATTGAAAAGTTTCTGGTGTTATCTTTTGTTGTAATGAAATAAACAAAGAGAAACTATGCGTCATGAGGGGTATATTATGGATTTACACGGTACGCTTTGCGTTGAGACACAGGCTGAGGAAACGTGGGAATTACCAATCGGTTCGGAAGACGAATGGAACCGAAAGTTTTCGTTTCTTGATGAAACCATCCCTGCGTTACTTGTTTCCGGTGAGCTGTCGATTTCCAAGTTTATCGATGATGCGTTTAGCGAAGCGCCCGCGTACAAACTCGTTACCGTCCATGATGTGCAGCATGCTCGCGCGCTGCTAAATAATGGTAAACGCCGTGCACTGTGTATCCTCGATGTAGGTATGCGCTCGGAATCGACTTCCGAATTTCGGTTGATAAAAGATTTTGTGCACGATACCATTTTTATAGCGGTTTCCTCCGCTAACTCAATGGAGAAGGGCTTCGAGGCATGCAGGGCGGGAGCACGATTGGCTCTTTGCACAAAAGGCCTCAGTGCCGATAGATTCAGAAGAAAGGCAAATCATGAATTTCTACATAGCCTTCTATACCCGCCGCGGGCGGAAGGCGATACGATAATTCGTTGTGCGGCAAAGGCGGTTGAATCGTTTCGCCCAAGAAATGTGAATGCATGGGCGGATTCACTAAACATGAGCGACACCTATCTGAGACGACGGTACACGCTACGCTGCGGTATTACTCCCAAGTTGGTGCTATTCCTTCATACCCTCTATGCATTGGCTCTCAAAAAGTCACGACCTCTGGAATCCGGTATTCGACGAACTAATCGTTTTGAGGCATTTTACCGCAAACACCAAAAACAAATAGAGAAATATTTAAATTAGGTGGGCGCCCAAAAACACCTTGACGTTCTATATCCTGTACGCATACACTTTCTGTGTTTTACGCATGCTCGTAACAGTTTTGTAATTAAATTTTTAGGCTCGCTGTTAGCGTAGAACATTACCCATTTTGAATTGACGCCATCCTCGCATAAAATCCGTTTGACCTCTATTTACTACTCCGAGCACAATTTGTGTTAAGGGGCCAACCAGGAAAAACCTGACCTAAAGGGCAAGTCACACGCTATTAATTAACTGCGACCCTGCTCGGAGTAATAAGTTATTGAATTTATTAAATAAACGTACATGGTACTATTCATATCCGGATCCCATCTTTGGCGAATTACGGTATTCTCAGAATATGTCAAACTGGCTTTTATGCTGTATGTGTTCAGATTAGTTTATTGGGATTGTCTCAAACCATCAAGTCCCTCCATGTTTTCCGCGCTCTATGAGAATGCTTCTCCTTTCCAAAAAATTCCGATATCGGATTAAATATAGCCGGAATCTACATGTTCCAGACGGTAAATTATAGGCATGTAAATGGATAAGCCTTACTAAAGGATATGTGTATGGTTGAGCCGGTGTCAAATGATCCGATATATCAAAGACCTTTCCGTGCCGCGGTCGCGGCCTCCGTGCTTTCGGGTTTGACCACAGTCGACGTTGTAGCTCACACGCATGGTCCGACGCCGGAGGTGATTCATGAATGGGTCGAGGATCTCAAGGCGGGACTGTTTGAATCAGGTGGCGCCAGGCGAAGCCTGGAGCATTGGAATAGATGACAGGGATGTCACGTGAAATTTGCTTACGGAATCCAGTGGGTTTGAGTCCCACCCGGCAAGGGTTTGCCACCAGCCGGAAGCGAGTCTTG
>WJJU01000282.1 GCA_014729595.1 Chitinivibrionales bacterium | reverse complement strand
TCCCAGCACAGTTCATTCACCTTTTCTTTCAGCTCGGCTATTTTCTCTTTGTAGCGGGTTAATCGTTCGTTGTCTTTTTGATGTTCCATACATTCATAAAACATTTCCAGGCAGATTATGGCCCATCCCGCAAGCATCACCGACTCACCCTTACGTTTGCTCCCGGCCTGGTTGAGCGCATCGTTCCAATCCGCCTTGAGTATAAGCGGCAATCCACGCTCCGAAAATTGGGACCAAAAAAATTCTACGCCGTTAATCAGATGATTATAGATCGTGTCGGTTTTCTCGCCGTTGGTGTGGGCGTAGGGCGTAACTTCGTCCAGGATGGAGTAATCGCCGGTTTCGCGTATATAATAGGAAACGATAAACAACGGATTTAGCGGATCGTCGGAATGGAACGTCCGCGTCCCCTGCATCGACACAAAGTTACCGCCGTGAGCATAGTCACCGCCTTCGAACTGCCAAATCATTATTCGTTTAACGATATGCTCACGAACCCAGGCGGGGTCCTGCGGTAAACGGCTTACGGCATCCTGGCAGGCGTCGCGTACACCGAAATTGTAGATTCCAAAGTAACAGTAGCCCGTGTTACGGTTCCACCAGCTCAGGTTCGAACCCTGATACTTGAACCAGTAGTTAATCATCGTATCGAGGTCCGGGTCGGGTGTCTCGACCACGGGCGTGGAAACTACGCCGTTCCAGTAGGCTTTGTTGTTGTCAAACGCGGCTTTGGCTTTGCTTACGGTGTTGTACTTTTCGACCAATTCATCGGCGCTGTCGGCCTCGCGGGCTACGGCGCCCATGACAATCACATATTCAGCCGATTCACCCGGTTGAAGCGTGAAACGATGCTGCAAAGCCGCACAGGTGTCTCTGCCGGTGGCAACCGCATTGCGCAAAGTGCCGGTTTCCATGACTTGTGGGTTTTCGAGATTCCGGTAAGCACCGACAAACTCGTACCGGTCTCCTTCGTAGCCGACAACCTTTTCGGAACCGGCCATAAATGCCGCATAGTCGAATGGGATGTTGTTGGCGTCCGAATCCCCCGGCTGCCATCCGCCTACATATTTAACCCATTGATTCGAGCGGGTGTAGAGAACACCGTCTTGATATCGCTGACGGTTGAAAAGAATGTAAAACTCCCGCCAACTGGTGTCCTCGTACCAGTTCCCCAATGCGATTTCGGCGTAGTTGGTGGCCGACAGCGTCCGCGGTTTGGAATCGGTATTCGTCAATTTAACGAGCCAAAGAAGGCACGGATCACCGACATCGGACCCCGTGGATGCGCGGGCGTCGGGCATCGGTGTGAAATAGGTGATTTCACTCGCAATCGATGAGTGTTTTGCCTCGATGGTGTTATAGCCCATTCCCACCCGGCATTGCCAGTGGTCGAGCTTTTTTGTCGGCGGATAACCGTTCGCGCACCACCATTCACCGCTTTGTTCATCACGAACATACACGAATTTTCCGACGGAATCCCGGGGCACGCCGTCGATATGCCAACGCGTTATTCTGCAGACGGTCGGGTTATCGATAAATGAATAACCGCCCCCTAGGTGCCCGGCAAGATAGCACCACCGTCCGTTGCTGAGTACATTCATCCACGGACGATCCAAAAGTGGCTTTGTAATGATGAATTCACGTCCATCATCCGAAAATCGACCATAATCCGTCGGTTTCATACGCGCGCATTCCTCCTGCTTTATCCTGCTTTAGTGAAATTGGTGCTGTTCGGCATGGAACCAAATATACCAAATAGGAGATGGAAGATGCCCGAAAATGTCGCGGCTCTCGTAGAGCGGGATAAAGATTTGTTTTGAAGGCAGAAGCGAACCGCACGCATGCGAATAATCGTTTCCCGGCTCTTCAGTAACGCTTAAAGCTTCGCTTGGTCGCTGGGGGATCGTCGATTCATGCAAGTCCCGGCGACAAAGAAACGGCGAGGACTATTTCCACGTTGCGTATCGGGACAAGAGGGACAAGGAAATCCATGAATGCGCATGGTTTTAAGCGAGGAGAAGCCCCTGAAGGATCACGGTTTCGTGCGGAAAGAAGCTAAAGCGAGCATTTATGCGCAACGCAACGACAAATAGCGGGGCACCGTGCCGTTACCACGTGGTTTATGACAACTTGTACTCGACGCTTTCACACCTCGATGCCGCGGCAAACCTTGCGCCTATAAACTATCATCAATAATGAGACGGTCACAAAAGCCTGAACCCCATTGACCATTTTGCGGGCCACGGTTGCTATGCCTGTATAAACCCGCTGCGATACGTCCCGTCATCCATTACCGCTCCTCCGGCGCTTGCAGGCAACTGAGACTGCTGATATTGTAGTATGATTTCGGGATTGTTCTCGAAAATAACGGATAAACTCTCGGTTATTTTAGCCCCGTCAATCGGCTGCTCGAGACGCGCCGCCGCGAATTCTTCGCCGTTGGGTACCAAGATTCGCCCATTTTCGAGTACTTCACCGACAAGACGCACGAATTCCGCCGGGTTTTCTCGGCAGAGATGCTGAAGAGCGGCGGATTTTCCGACCTGTTCCGGCTCCGTAATGCACGAAAGCACCGTTCCAAGGATATTCTTGTCGTCCGAAGAAAGCCCCTGAGCTTCCAGGCGACGAGCGCTAAGGCTGGTAAGATTTTCGAGTAGATTCATGCCGTATGAATCTTTGTTGTTCAGAGCTTTTTCGCCACCCACACGATGAGCCAAAACCTCACTAAGTGCTTCGTGAAACTCGGGCTCGCATGCTCTGAATACCGACAGGATCTTGAACTGATTTCCTTGTTTGAGCGCCTGGAAATCGGCTCTTTCGATAAGGCCGGCAAGGTTTCGTGCGACTACTTCGGAGACACCCTTGTTGCCAAGCCCGACAACGGGATCCTCCACCATCATTTCCAACGTATGGATTTTCATCGGCAGCGAGAGTTTTCCGAACCCCTCGCCCGCGCAGAGCTTGGAGAGATGCTCCTGCGCCTGGACCAGTTCAGGACCGGACAGCATCTCCGTTAGTCTACTATACGAATCTTCACGCAATCCCAGAACAACGTCTTCTCCAACCTCGCACTGGGAAAACCATTGCTGCCGCGGCTCATACGAATTTGCCTGCGCGGCACCGTGACTGAATTGGGCCCCTTCCATCCTTCCCCCCACGGTTGCGGCATTATTCCGCCGGTTACATCGAGCGGTTTGTTACCCGCCCAAAACTATATAAACCCAATCGTTACATTAAAATCTGTTCGACATGTATTCAAGCAATTGAATTATGAGGAAATTTTTACAACGATGGGGTCAATTCTATCACTAATTATATCTTAACTCTATGCTTCCACGAACCCGTTTCTTGGATCGAATAATCATATCGGACATCTATCAACGCCGCCGCACTCCACACCGAGCTTTTTTGCCCGCCGCCAAGAAAATGCGGATTTTTTTTGGGGGCCGACCGTACTCCTCAACGTAGGAGCGGGTTGCCGACGACGCACAACGAATCATCGCCCGGCAAACCGGCATACAAAGAATACATTATCGACACGGGTGCACACCGACCATGCGGAAAGAAAGTGTTGACAAGCTTGTCAACGTCAGAGGGACACCGATGCGACGGGTTTAACCGATATTTCGGTGGAAAGCTCCTGGAATGAGAGAACGGGCAATTTTCCTATGTCGGACTCAATCATTTTTTTGATGTACCGTCGAATATCCATTGAGCTTATGAGCACGGGCGGTTTTTCGGCTCCGCTTTTCGCCTTGTGGAAGCAATCCTTGATGGCTTTGTTGATTTTATTCACTTCATCGGGTGCCAGCGCCAAGAAACTTCCTTGCGCCGTCTGACGAATCGCCTTGCGAATTTTCTCTTCGAGCTGCGGATCAAGAATTATCGAGATCAACGACTCATCGCCCTGTGTATGCGCGTAGGTTATGTAATGTCGAAGACCGATTCGCGCATACTCGGTGAGCATGATAACATCTTTTTCTTTAGGGGCCCATTCTATAAGCGCCTCCAGGATGGCTCGAAGGTTGCGGAGTGAAACCCCTTCTTCGACGAGTCGCCTGAAGACTTCGGCTACCCGCGCGAGAGGAACCAGACGCTGGATTTCCTTCACCAACATAGGGTATTCCGGTTCGATCTGCTCGAGCATGTGTTTGGTTTCCTGCAGTCCGATAAATTCGGCGGCATATTGGCGCATGACAAAGTTGACAAGTTCGTGAATGAGTGGAATACCTTCATACACGGCGATACCCGCGGCCTTGCATTGGCCGGCCGCCTTTTCATCGATCCAATAAACGGTCAAATTACGATGGAGTCGTTGCTCTTCGATTACCGCGTTTTCTTCCAAAAGCTTCTCGGGGCGCTCAAGAAGCATGTATTTCTTCGATTCCAAGTCTATGGTGAGGAGGGGTATTTCGTGTATCGCGACTTGAAGGGTAGAGGTACCGAATGAAGGCTCTTTACGTGTTTCGAAGACGAGTCGCGGAATCGGCACGCCAAGCTCGCGCCGTACGGACGATCGAAGGGCGCTCAGATCCGCAATAAAGGCGTTGGTATCTATCGTTTTGCCGAGAGATTCACCTATTAAAACCACAAACGGCCTTGTCAGAACCATTTGGTCGTGCGACTCGCTTTCGTCCTTCTTTACCGCGATCGCCTTGCTTACGCCGCTTTTCGACATGTCGTCACGCTCCTCAGCCCGCAGAAACGAGTATCCCACACCTATTATCACGGCACCGAGCGCCAAGAACTGTACAATAGGGAATCCTGGGACAAGGGCGAAAAGCAGCAGAATCGTCCCGCCGACCATCAGCGCTTTGGGACGAGCCAGGACCTGATCACCGATATCACCGCCCAGATGCGTTGATTCGGCGCCCGGGACTCGCGTAATAATAATGCCCGCGGTTATCGAGATAAAGAGCGCCGGTATTTGAGACACCAATCCGTCTCCTATAGTCAAAATCGAATAGGTCTCCATGGCCTCCGCGCCGCTCATACCTTTCTGCAGCATACCTATGGCGATGCCGCCGAGGATGTTGATTGCGGTTACCACAAGGCCGGCGATCGCGTCCCCCTTTACGAATTTCATGGCGCCGTCCATGGCACCGTACATTCGGCTCTCCTTCTGAATGGCCTCGCGACTCGCTTTAGCCGTCTTCATATCTATGGTACCCGCCCGCAGGTCCGCATCGATACTCATCTGTTTACCCGGCATAGCATCGAGCGTGAATCGTGCCGCCACTTCGGCTACGCGTTCCGAACCCTTGGCGATAACGATAAACTGTACGATCGTTATGATTATGAATACGACAAAGCCTACGATCACATTACCCGATACCACGAAATTACCGAATGTTTCGATAATCATTCCGGCAAAACCGTTAAGAAGTATCTGACGAGTAGTAGTAATATTCAATGCAAGCCGAAAAAGAGTGGTAAACAACAAGAGAGTGGGAAAGGTCGACAGGGAGATGGCCGATGGAAGGTAGAGGGCCACGATAAGCAGGCACACGGCAACCGCGAGGTTGGTTGCCAAAAGGGTATCGATAATAAAGGAGGGAAGCGGTAGAATAATGAGCGCAATGACCGATACGACTCCCGCCGCGAGCAGCAGGTCACTGTGTTGGTTGATTTTGAGAAATAGTTTTTGCAATGCAGGCATGCCGACTCCGTTTCGTGATTACTCGACATCGTTGTCGCGGTTTTCCAATACCCATCGAATTACTTCCGCCACCGGTTTTAGCAGATCGCGGGGAATAAAATTATCGATTTCACCACGTTCGAACAGGTCGCGCGCAAGCGGAATATTTTGCATGACAGGAATACCTTCCTCGCGCGCCGCATCCATCATTAGTTGAGCCTGATTACCGGCGCCCTTCGCAACCACCGTCGGCAGCTCATCCCCGTCCTCGTCGTAAAAGAGTGCTATTGCAAGATGTGTCGGGTTGGTCACCAGGACGGTCGCCTTTCTGGTACGCTCGATATCGTTACGTTGCGCCATTTCTTTCATCAACTGTCGACGCCGTCCCTTAACGTGCGGGTCGCCTTCCATCTCTTTGTGCTCCTCTTTTACTTCTTGCTTTGTCATTTTCATTTTTTCGGTAAACCGATAACGTTGGAACAGGTAATCGACGGCGGGAATGACAATGGCGACAACACTCATAACCACGATTAGCTGCTTTATTAGATTCCCCGCCACAACCATCACGCCTCCGATGCCCGTAAATGGGAGTTTCACCAAATCCGGGATCGCATTGCGGATACAAAGGAATACCACAAAGGCGATAAATGCGATTTTCACAACCGATTTCACGAGTTCAAATAGATTATCGATCGAGAAAATTTTTTTGAATCCTTCGATCGGATTGATTTTTTTTAGATCCGGGGTGATCGATTCAAACGATATCAAGAAGCCTATCTGAACCATGTTGCCGGCGACGGCCGCTATACAAACGGTGCCGGCGATAATAAACGAAATAAGCAGGGTCGAAGTGATAAACGTGCTGTAAGCCATATCGAAAATTTCGTCAAAAGGCATGTCGATAAGATTATAGATCCCCGTCATCATGTTCCGAAATATCCCAATAATAAACCCGCCCCCAACCCATAAAAGCACGAACATGGCAAGGAGCACCGCCGATGAAGCGCACTCTTTGCTCTTAGCGACCTGCCCTTTTTCGCGGGATTTACGCAATTTTCGAGGGGTTGGCTTTTCGGTCTTTTCCCCCGCCGAATCGCCGGCCATGCTTGTACCTTTCTTTGTAGTTAACCGGCCGCCGTCAGTCCCAACCGGCTACCCTTTACACCTTCATATCATGCATCCACCCGTACTTCGGCGTCGCCCGAAACGGCCGATATACCCGGGAGCCGGTCCATCCCCACCGGCCTATTACCTGAAAACACCGTCCAACAAGCGAAACAAATCCGCCAAATCGGCAAAATCTCGCTCAAATAGCACGAAAAAACCGCCCATACACACAATCAGCAAGAAAACCGCCGCCGCGCTCTTGATAGGCATAGACAAAATGAACACATTGAGTCGAGGCGCAAAGCGATTGATTAATCCCATCCCTATGGTGATCAAAAACATGGTTATGAGTATCGGCGAGGCAAGCAACACGATCGTTCCAAGGTACTGAGAGCTTTTTTGAACAAATAACTGAAGAGCGTAATCGTGCAAACGCGGAAAAAAAGAATTAACGGGCCAGATTCGGTACGTCTCATAGAGCCCCGCAAGCATCGCTCTAAAGCCGCCGGAGATAAAAAAAAGCATTATAATAAGATTGAACAACATGCTTCCCAACGGCGTGGTTTGGGTCGATTGTATCGGATCGAACAATGTTGCCGCGCTCGAACCCCGCTGGTTGTCGACTACGGCGCCAACCCCTTCGGCCGTCCAGAACGGCAAACCCGCCAGAAAGCCCATAGCTACTCCAAGAAGCGCCTCCTTAATAACGACCGCGATTTTCAGCATCGGATCGAACGACGGGACCGGTTGCGATGCTACAAGCGGGAACAGCACAACCGTCATACCAATCATGATCGCGCGTTGCACGAATTTCGGGAGCATATTCGAGCCGAAAAGCGGAAACACCAGAAAGAATCCCGCGAATCGGGGCAATACCGCGCCGATGTTCCCCAGCAAGGCCTCATACGCTTCTACGACGGGCACGTGCTATCCCCCTTGGGCAATGTAATCGAAAAGGTAGACGGCATTTTCGAACAGTTCCCCCCCCACCCAACGAGCGGTGAGCACGAGCGCTACCGACACCGCAATGAGCTTTATGGCAAATGAGAGAGTTTGCTCCTGTATTTGAGTCACCGCCTGAAACAGTCCTACTCCTACACCCACGATCGCCGCCACAATGATTGGCGGCATGGACAAGAACAGAACAAGCGAAAGGCTTCGCGTAGTCAAATGCAACAATTCGGCCTCATTCATTCCCGGCTCCCGATTATTGATAGGTAAGAATTAAACTATGCACCAAGCGCCCCCAACCGTTAAGCGCGACGAAAAGCAAAAGTTTAAACGGAAGCGATATCATCATCGGCGACACCATCATCATGCCCATAGCCAGAAGAATATTGGAAATGACCAGATCGATGGCGAGGAATGGAAGATAAACCAAAAAGCCTATGCGAAAAGCTTCAGTCAACTCGCTTACCGTAAAAGCGGGTATCAGGACCAAAAAGTCGTCTTCGCGCATGTTGTTCACCCGCTCTTCCGACCAGAGCGTATGCGCCGATTGGGTGAAAAAACTCCGCTCCTCCTCGTGCGCGTGCCGCCGCAAAAAGTCTCGGAACGGCTCTTTGCCCTTCGAAAACGCGCGCGCAACCGAATCAAAGTCCTCCAACGACACGTTCTCTTCATTCACAATCACCAAAACCTCGTTTATAACGGGGCTCATTATGTAAAGAGAAAGTATAATCGCGAGTCCGTTTATGACGAGGTTTGACGGTACCTGCTGGGTTCCCAAGGCGTTGCGAACCAAAGAAAGCACGACTACAAGCTTTATGTACGAAGTCACCAAGACCGCTAAAAAGGGCGCCAACCCCAAGGTAAAGAGAAGAAAAAGCAGGTAGTAAGTCGATTGTACGTTAAAACTGGCCATTGAAAGTATCTTGTATTTATTCGTTAATGATTTTTTCCGATTCCCGATTGGGACCTATTCCATCCCACAACATTAATG
>WJJU01000281.1 GCA_014729595.1 Chitinivibrionales bacterium | reverse complement strand
GGATTAGGCGGCTAAGCCCGTGTAATGGAGCCATGCGGGGGTCTTTGTACCGAAGTTAGCAAATTATTAGCCCATCCCTTATTAAATCCGAATCATTCCCAAACATTTCTCTAACACTTGGGTCAGTATATTTAGGGGCTTGCTCATTGTCCCCATTGTTTCTCCACTGATTTGCTACGGCCAAAGGGAGTCCGCGGTCTCTTTAAGGATGGCGTCTTTCTTTCGGTGGTGACTAATACAAAAAGCGTATTTGCAGGAGTGGGGCGGGAAATTAAATATGATAAACTATCGACGTATCCTATCCAAGATTCGCCCGTTACCGGTCATGTTTTTGGCGTTGCTACTGGTTGGTTGCCGGGTTGAGCTATATACAAGTCTCAGTGAGCAGGAGGCTACTGAAATGATGGCCCTTCTGCTCGACGGCGGCATAGATTGCAACAAACAGCCGGGCAAGGATGAGAAGTGGCAGCTTTTGGTGGACCGCAATGATTTCGCCAAAGCGGTAACTATTTGCAAGAACAACGGCCTTCCTCAGGAACAGTTCAGCACAATGGGCGACATGTTTAAAAAGGAGGGCTTGATATCTTCTCCGATAGAGGAGCGGGTTCGTTTTATCTACGCCTTGTCGCAGGAGCTTTCAAAGACTATATCGAAGATTGATGGCGTACTAACCGCTCGAGTTCATATCGTACTGCCCGAAAATGAACCCTTAAGCAAGACCATCAAACCCTCATCGGCGTCGGTATTCATTAAAAGCCATCCTCATTCCAGTATTTCGACCGAGATCGCTCGAATAAAACAGTTGGTCATAAACAGTATCGAGGGCCTCACGCTCGAGAAGGTGGCGGTGGTGGTGTTTCCACAGTCTACCGTAGGCAAGACGGAGCCGGTTCGGCTGCGGTCGATATTGGGTGTTCAGGTTCGGCAGCGGTCGACGGGCTTGTTTTTTGTTTTTTCGGCGGTTTTGGGCGTGCTTTTCTTTTCGGCGGGTGTTTTCCTGGCACTCTTTATTTCTTCACGCTATCATGAATTCGACTCGGAACAGCCTAAATCATGGCGCGATCTTTTACGGATTGTTCGCGGCAAAAAGCGGAGCCGGAACGGCGATGACGAAAAAGACGTGATAGGGGCGTTGGGTAATGTTGAAACATGATCTTGTAGGCTATCTTGAAACAATTATACGGAAGGTGGATAACCGTCAGGCTGTCTGGGACTATGCTCCGCATCGAGACTATGCATTCATTCGAGAATTGTTTGCCAAAAAGTCGTCGCTCTTGAAGGAGATATATGAGTTTAACGCACTCCCCTCGCGATACGTGGATTCGAGCTGGCACACGTTCTTTTTTTCGTTTCCTCTGCCAATGAACCGCATGAAACACCCCGCGATGGAAAAGAAACTTTCGCAAGTAGTGCTGGAATCGATTCAAATGCGTGGGGAATGGTTTTTTGATTTTAGTGATCCGCTAAAACGAATCGCTTTGGTTCCTTCAGAGACACTTCAGCGAGCGGCGTATATGGGTGGAGCCGGGCTGTTGTCCGGCCGGATCAGAAAAATGATCGAAAAACCTAAAGCGGATTTGGTAAAAAAAAATTTGGGTGAATCCGCCTACTATTTTGCGCTGAAACGCGCGCCTCTTATTATGAATGTAGAGTATGAAGATGTTGATTCAATCGATCTTTTTGGGCCTGAACTTGCCGACGATGTGCTGCGTATGGGAATTTCGCTTCTTGGCGCCTGCTTCAGTTTCGCACCGGAATCGCTGAGGCGGCGGGTAAAACTAAAGCTACCCAAAAGCTATTCCGGATTATTTCTGCACCCTCATTCCACCCGGGATTCGCGTAAGCACTTATACCTTTTCCGTCGTATCCTATTGCAGGAAAGTGGGACCTTATGCAGGAATTTGTTGAACTGATTCAAAACCCGCTTGCTCCGGCCGCCGGTTCACAAGTGATCAAGCGGGATTCATACGCTCGCTACGTGGCAATTCAGGAATTGGCGGATCGCGCCCGGCGGGAATGGGAAGAGATCAGCCGGAAGGCCGAACGGATCTACAAAGAAGAGAAGCGGCGTGGTTACGCCGACGGTCTGGCGAAGGCAAAGGCCGACGGATCGCGCCTGATACTCGATACTATCGGGCATGCGCACGATTTTCTTACTTTGCAGGAAGACCGTATTGTGGCGACGGTATTGGCGGCGCTCAAAAAAATTACGGCGGAACTCGATGAAACCGCTCTTTTGTGGGCCGTTGTTAAAAAGGCCCTTTCCTTGGTTTCGAAAGAAAGCCGGGTAACCTTATATGTAGCCCATGAGCAGGTTGACGCCATAAAAAGCAGGCTCGCCGAACTCAAGTGCGTATTTCCGAATACGCGGACGCTTGCCATACTCGGTCGGGACAATATGAAACCTACCGACTGCTATATCGAATCGCCGGTAGGGTGTATCGATGCGAATCTGGAAGCGCAAATCGAAACGCTTTTTAACGTTATGAGTGGTTATCGCAAACGCAGTATGGAAGAATTCAGGGAGGAACTTCAGCATCTGGAATCCGCACTGAGTGGTGAGCCGGCGGCCGCGGATTCCAAGGAGGATGGAGGTGAAGAGCCTCGGTAGCGGCGTCGGGTGTCATGTTGCGCACCACGGTTGCTTCGAGAGCCTCTTTGATGGTGGTGCACTAAAGAATAACGCCGTCGCCGTTGGCGGCCGGTTGCGCATGGGCATGGCGTTTTAAACAGTCTCTGAGGTACTGCTTACGACCGGGAAGACTGAAATCGGATCAATTATAACGCATTCCACTTACAATTAGGGAATACACGGTGATCGAAGAACTCAACAACGCACTATCCGAAACGAGAACCCTTGTTGTCAAGGGACGCGTTATTCAGGTGGTGGGTACCTTGATTAAGGCCGAAATACCTTCGGTGCGTATCGGAGAAATATGCTACCTGGTGAATGCGCTGGACGGTGTTCGGATGGAGGCGGAGGTGGTGGGTTTTTCCAAAAACGCGGCTTTGTTGACCCCCGTCAAGGGAACGACCGGGCTCTGTACGGACATGGACGTCATTCCCACCCGCGAAATGCATCGGGTTCCCGTGGGTGATGAGCTGCTTGGAAGAGTACTTGACGGACTCGGAAGACCGCTCGATGAGGATACCAAAGGCGCGCTTAAAACCCGAGCGTACTACCCGGTATACGCGGAACCGCCGAATCCGCTGAATCGGCGTATTATATCGCAACCGATGCCTCTGGGAGTGCGGGCGATTGACGGCCTTTTGACTTGTGGAGAGGGGCAGCGTATCGGCATTTTCGCCGCGGCGGGCGGTGGAAAAACGAGCTTGCTCAGCATGATCATTAACGCCGCCGACGCCGACGTGCGGGTGATTGCCTTGATAGGTGAGCGGGGACGCGAAGTGCGTGAATTTCTTGACGTTAGTCTTGGGAAAGATGCGCTTGCGAAAAGTGTTTTGGTCGTTTCGACTTCGGACAGATCGCCGATCGAACGGATGAAAGGGGCTTATGTGGCGACGGCTATAGCGGAATATTTCCGCGATCGCGGCAAGCGGGTCCTTTTCATAATGGATTCTGTAACCCGTTTTGCCCGTGCGGTCAGAGAAATCGGCCTTGCGGCGGGCGAGCCGCCGGCCCGCCGCGGGTTTCCCCCTTCGGTCTTTTCGACATTGCCTAAATTAATGGAGCGCTGCGGACCTTCGGAAAAGGGGGCGATTACGGCGTTGTATACGGTGTTGGTTGAAGGTGACGACATGACGGAGCCCGTTGCCGACGAAGCCAGATCGATTCTTGACGGACATATAATTCTTTCGAGAAAACTGGCGGCGTCCAATCATTACCCGGCTATTGATATACTTGAGAGTGCAAGTCGAGTGATGAACGCGGTCGTACCCGCGCGGCATGCCGATTCGGCGCGTAAGTTCAGGAATTTATTGGCAAAGTATAAAGAGATAGAACTCCTCGTTCAACTGGGCGAGTACAAAAAAGGAACCGATCCCGAAGCAGATGAAGCGCTGGAGAAAGCGGCGAGGCTCAACGAATTCTTAAAACAGGGACTTTCTGAACGAACACGGTTTGACGCCTCCATAAGTAAAATGATCAGCCTGGTTGAAACAAAATGAAATACCCACTACGTGATTTGCTCGAAATTCGCAAAAAACGAGAACAACTTCACGCTCAACGAGTTCGCCTCGCCCACGAAAGCCTTCGTTCCGCCCAACGAGTCCGGAGCGAGGCTCGAGAAGAAGTACGACGGCACATGGAACTACAAACGCGCCGTAACGAAGAGATGATGACTTCATTGATCGGCACGCCTACTCCTCCCGGGGGATTTCCGGCTTTGCATCATGCGATAGAAGACTTGCGACGCACGGAGCTGTCTCTCAAGCAAAAAGCGGTGGCGGCGGAGCAAGAGGAACAAAAACAAACGAAACAATATCAACAGTCGCGCAAGCAGTACCGCGGGGCCGTGCTGAAAAAGCGAAAACTGGAGATGCACAAAGAATTATGGAGTGCGCAAATGATCGAGTGGATTCAAGCACTCGAAGAAAAAGAATACGAAGACCACCGGGCGCAGCATCACGTGGATGGGAATATCGAACTTGAATGAGAGTTTCGGCGGAAGCGTGTCCGGAACTATTCCAATAAAAGAAATGAGCGATCTATGTCGGAAAACGGCAAAATAGAGGGTAACGCTCCATTACCCGAGGCGAACAAATCCGGATCGGCCGTGCCGGGCGCCGGTGAAGACGAGTTTGCCGCGGTCTTGTTCAAATCGATGCTCTCCCAAGCGAAGGGAATGTCGCCCCTCAAGGTACGAGGAATTCTAAACAAATATACCGATGACAATGAGTCCGACGTTTTGGACGAATCTTTGGATTTAACCGATGGTAATCGTTTCGAGGCACATGAGTCCGAAGAACCTTTGGGAGACGGTTTTCGAACCGACGCCGACGGGAATATAGAGAACCCGGTGCTCGATCGTGCCACGATGCCTGATCCGCTTTGCACGACTCAGCAATCGGCATCCGCGTTTTCGAATGGCAATACGTCGCCGGATTCCTTTCTGGAACTGGCGCAAGAAGCGTTGAACAGCTTGTTGGTTGGCGGCGCCGCAACCGATGGACGCAAATGCGTGCGATTGCGATTCAAGCGTAGCATTTTGCCCGACACGGACATAGAAGTCGCTAATGACGACGAGGGTGGGGTTGCCATTCGGCTTTTGACTCGAAGCGCGAGTGCGCCGCCTCATCTGGAAAAAATGCGCAGGCGACTGGAAGAGCACATTCGCGATAATCTGAAACGGCGGATACAGGTTGACATAGTGTGTGACGGTGCGGGAGAGAACGCATGACAACGACGGTTACGCAACAAGTTAAGCGCCCGCCCTGGGACGGCGTTTCGAGAGATCGACTGAAGCTTTTGACGGATATGGTGCGAAACAGAGCCCTTCCGCTTAGTGTGCATGATGAACGGTATTGGTTTAAAATTGAAGCCCTGGTCAGTCCTACGTACCTGCCGTATATGACAATTCTAGTGCGTCAAGGAGGCTGCACGGCACGGCTCGAATTAAGCGATATACCGTTTCAAAAACCGATGAAGGAACTATTGGGTGACGTCACGTTTTGCGAGCTGCCGATGGTGTTGAGGATGGGCTTGCTCGAGTCACTTATCGATGACGTCGCGGCGAACACACGCTTCACCGCCGGATCCAAACCCTATATCGAGAATGTTGTCTGGCATACCAGCCGGGAACAGAAGCAAGAGTCTCTACGACACAATGGACGGTATTCATTGCCATTTTCCATTGCGCATTGTGAAAGCGGCAAACGAGTAATGGGTAGAATGCACCTGGATGACGATTTGTCATTGTCGTGCTTGCGCACCGCTTTGAACGAATTTGCCGTTTGGCGGGATGACGGGCAATGGATACCGATTTCGGGACGCCTCACGGTTGGGACGGTGTCGTTGTCACTTAAAGAATTGACCTTGCTGGAGCTTGGTGATATACTGCTCTTTTCGACGACAAAGCGATGGCGGAGCGCTCAATGCCGCCTGGAATTCAGGCCGAATATTGCGGTTGTGGGGACTTTAGCCTCAAAAAAATTTACCGTGGAGGAAGTGATGATAAATAAAGAAAAAAGCGTACCGGTAAGCGACTCGCGTCCGGACGTCGACATGCTTGCGGTGGAATGCGAATTTTCCATCGGCGCCAAAACCCTGACCGTCGGCGAGCTGCGCTCACTTCAACCCGGCAGTGTTCTCGAATTGTCCGCGAAGATTGATAATCCGGTCACGATCATGGTGGGCGGCCGGGCGATAGGGGCGGGAGAAATAATTCAAATTGAAGATACAATCGGAGTCAGGATTACCGAATTCGCTTCCGCATCTATTCCATCAAAGAGCGAAGAAACGCCGGCGTCAGCCGCCGATACCGACATCGATGAATCTTTGGAACCGGTTGCGCCGGAAAAAGAGAGTAAAAATATCGCCGAATAAATTCGCCCAATTGTGGCGAATCGTTTGGTTGCGTGAAATGGCGCATACGGTAACCATCGCGGGCGTTCGCCTGAGCCCACTTTCCGCGTCGCGGAGGGGAAGTTGAGGTCATTAATGTTGTGGGATGGAATAGGTC
>WJJU01000280.1 GCA_014729595.1 Chitinivibrionales bacterium | reverse complement strand
TTACCGGTTGGAATCAGTTCCTGCATTCCCGCACTTACCTCATCGCTCGGTAAGCTTCCGCACTCTGTTGAGGGACTCGGCCCACTCGCTTTTGTCAGCGCTTCGGCGACGCACTCTCTACGGGTCAATTACGACAATTTAAGCACTCTCGGTCCCGATCGCATAGCCAACGCGCTCTATACGCAAAAAGCCTTCCCTACTACCCCCAGGATCGTAATCAGCGCCGGGACGGCCGTTGTCGTAGACGGCATAACGGCTCAGGGAACATTTATTGGTGGGGCTATATTACCGGGGCCAACGCTTCAGCTCGAAAGCCTTCATGCCGGTACCGCCGCCCTTCCGCGAGTGTCGCAGGGTTCGTTGCCGATCAAGCTGCCGGGAACCTCGACGGAGCAATGCATTCGATCGGGGGTACTCTTCGGTATCGCCGGGGCGGTCTCGCTCCTCGTCGATCGGCTACGAGATACGTTGGGAAACAATGTCGCCGTTGTTTCCTGTGGAGGCGCATGGCCGATGATCGAGAACGAAGTGACCTTTTCCTCCGTCCATGTGCCGTACTGTACAGTGATTGGAGCAGCATTAAGCACAAAAAAACTATGACTGATGTATGCTCCTCATCCAAAAACGCTCTCATTGATCCATATTCGATGAACGCCGACCCTGTTGCTCTCCCGCACGATACATCCGAATGGTTGGATACGCAAATGCAACCCGCGGCTCCCGTGCAAAACGCCTCAAGATCTCGCGCGAAAACGCATCTTCAACGGTTCGTCGACGGCGAGCGCGAACCATATACCGCAACGCCAGCTCCACACCGGAATCCGCCACCTTTGTATACACCGTCGGAGATATGTAGTTGTAGCGAAGAAGATAACGACGGCGGACTTTCGACAGACGTTCCTGTATGTGATGCCTCTTCTGCCTAAAATCCTCATTGGCGACTTCGAGCATGATCGCTTCGGCTCTTTCCCAATCAGATTCGAATGTCACAAGCACACGCATCTCGTTCCAAATAAAATCGTAACCCTGCGTGTAGTTGTACACCTCATGACTGAGAACCATGCTGTTTGGGACCGAAACCAACCTTCCCGTCGACTGATCCGCATGCACCCAATCCCCAACCTCCGCGACAATCGTGCGCAACATACCGATATCAATCACATCACCGCTCAGATTGCCGATCTTTATACGATCTCCGCTCTTGAACCCTCTATTTGAAACGATTACAAGCCAACCCACGATATTTGAAAAAACGTCGCGCATAGAGAGCGCGACCCCCGCCAAAAACAATCCCACCAAGAACAAGAAAAATGGCGTCTCACGCTTGACTTGACTGTTGTAATATGAGACCACTATCGCGGCGACCACCGCAAACAGTGTCGCATAGCGCACCCATTTACGAATACCGTGTTGGATCTCTTCTTGTCGAACGTAGCGATTCGTGAGTGTGGTGATTATATGTCCGATCAGCAGAATAGCTACTATCGAGACAAGCAACACCAGACCGTTTGTTTGAATGAACTCGACAAAGGAAGGAAAAAAGGTCCGCCAGTCAGTACCGTCTGTCATTGAGTATCCCAAAAATCCGGCTTACCGCTCGTGAGCACGGTTTGACTACGTCGGCCCATTACTCTTGTCGACCATTATGCTCAACGGCGGTTGATCCGCAAGCGATTTAATAACATCGGAAAGGTGTTCGACGATATCTCCGGCAATCATGGAATGCTCGCCCAGGCGCCGACTCGCCGACTCGCCGGCAAGGCCGTGAAGAGCCGTACCCAACAACGCGGCATTCGCCACTGAGCATCCTTGTGCTAAAAGCGAAACGATAATGCCGCTTAAAACATCACCCGAGCCGGCCGTCGCCATGCCGGAATTGCCTATAGGAACAATATACGCTCGGCCGTCGGGGACCGTGACAATTGTTGGGTTACCTTTGAACACAATACACATCGAGAAATCACGAGCCTTTTCGCGGAGGGTTTCCAACCGCCGCTCGGCATTCGAAGGAATAGTATCAAACAGGCGAGCCCATTCCCCCGCGTGGGGTGTTACAATCAGCTCACAGTGCCGGTCGCCCAGTTCATCGGCATGGTCTTTGAATGCATTTGTCCCATCGCCGTCGAGAATAACCGGAATCTTTACCTTTTTGATCAGCCGCCGTACCAGCTCCGTTGTCTCCGAATTGTGCGTTAAACCCGATCCTACGCACACGCCCTGCATTTTCTTGGCCATGCTCAGCAGTTCATCCAGGGCCGCCGGCACCATATTTCCGGCTTTCCCCTCCGCCATCGGGTGAATGACCGCTTCGGTGAGCTTAATCGCGACGGTTGAAACCACCGATTCGGGCGTTGCAAGATGAGCCATACCACAACCGGTTCTCAGCGCCGCCGCCGTAGCGAGGGTCGCCGCCCCGGTCATACCGCGCGAACCGCAAACAAGCATTGCAAGACCGTGATCAAATTTCGACCCCGCCGGCTTCCTTTTGGGCAGCATTCGGCGTAAATCACTCATCTCTGGAGCAAAGATCCCATCGTGATGCTCCGCCACGATCTCTTCGGGATATCCCAAGTCCCAAACATCGAGCTTGCCCACAGAGGATCTGCCGGGGTAAAAGAGCTGGCCAAGCTTAGGAAATCCCATAGTGACCGTGGCCGCAGCATGCGTTGTGGGGGTACCTCTCTCACCAGTATCGTTGTTTAGTCCCGAAGGCGTATCGACGGCGATGACGGGTAAGCCGGAAGCATTCATTATTTCTACAACCTGTGCCGCAAGG
>WJJU01000279.1 GCA_014729595.1 Chitinivibrionales bacterium | reverse complement strand
TCTTATAGAGTGAGTCCCTTCCCTGCCAAGGACGGGACGAGTCTTTATCCGGTAAGGAATAGCCATCCACCGGTACCGAGTCTTGGGGGCACGACGGAGATGCCTTGTGGGATTTCTCTGAAGGATGGGCGCAACTGAGGGGTGACGCCCCAGGAGCGACTTCAGGAAGGAAAGGAGGAGACCGACATCGAACACCGTGCTCTAAGTGTAGACAGGGAATCATGCAGGCCTGAGGGAGGACCGTGCCTCCTGAAGCATATTCAGCCTCGTAAGCGCCATAGAGCGGACGGCGACATGTTCCACGTCATGGAAGCCAACACCGAAGCACCGACATGGCGAGGTGTGGAGAGTCCGCCGGGGTTAGAGAACCAGGCATGTATGGAGAGAAGGCGCCAGGAACTTGAGAGGCCCCGTGGGTCCCATTGACCCAGAGGCAATGGTATACCCAACAACAACAAGGGAGGAGGGTAGAGGACATGCGGGGAGTCGGACTCACTCATAGTACTCCGAGAATGGGAGAGCCATTCACATGGGGAAGGGGTGGGCTCCGAAACGTAGCGTCCACAGGAAAGATACACTGCGAGGGTGTTCAATTCTCCTCAAACGTGGTACATCATCCGATAGGGTAAGATCGGGAGCAAGGTGATGCACTCGGAGCCCATGGATGGGCGGAGAGAGCGCCGGCCCGGAGGGTGCGAAGCAGGATGCGGAGCACAAACCTCACTGGATGCAATAGCGCAATCAGCAAGAAGGAACAAGAAGAAACGGTATCGCAGTCTGTACAGTTTCCTGAACCATGTCTGCTTGGAACGCGCCTACCACGCTCTGAATAAGCGAGCGGCGGCCGGCGTGGACCGAGTCAGTTGGAACGACTATGGGGAGAACCTCAAGGAGAACCTACTTGACTTGGAAGAGAGGCTGAAAACAAAGCGCTACCGGGCAAAGTGGGTACGCCGGGTATTCATACCCAAGGGCAATGACAAAGTACGGCCGTTATCTATTCCCGCCATTGAGGACAAGATTGTCCAATATGTGGTGAAAGAGATACTGGAAGCACTGTTTGAAGCACTGTTTCTCGACACTAGTTTTGGCTACCGAAAGAAACGTTCACCGCGGCAAGCGGTCGAAAGGCTCCGTGACGAGTTGAATCAGAAGTGCACGTGGGTCGTAGAGGCCGACATTAGCAGCTTTTTCGACACCATAGATCGAGATTGGCTTGTGAAGATGCTTGAGAGGCGGGTGAACGATCGTTCGCTGATTCGGCTTATCGAGAAATGGCTTCGAGCAGGTGTCCTTCAACCGGATGGTTCGGTCAACCACCCTGAGCGAGGCACAGCGCAAGGCTCGACGCTCAGTCCGGTTCCGGCCAACATTTACCTGCATTTCGTGCTGGATCAATGGTTTTCCCACGAAATGGGAAGTATTTTTACCGGTAGAGCGGTTCTGGTCAAATATGCCGATGACTTCGTGGCCGGCTTCCGATATCACACAGTCGCATCCCGGTTTCTCCGAGCACTGAAGCAACGCCTGGAGAAATTCGGACTGTCACTGGCTCCTGAGAAGACACGAAAGTTCATGTTCAACCGGTTCAACCTCGAACGGAGTGAGACCTTTGAGTTTCTTGGGTTTGAGTATCGCCGAAGTGTGGCGAGGAGTGGCCGGGACTACATGTCCCTGCGCACCTCTCGAAAGAAGCTGAGAAAAATCACAGCGCAATTCACGGAGTGGTGCAAAGGCGTCAGAAACAAGCGTCTGAGATGGATAATGCCGATGGTCAAGTCGAAACTCACCGAACTAAAGAACTACTTCGGTGTTGGTGGCAATTGGCGCAGTATTCGTGAGATACGAATGATTTTCAAACGAATACTCTTCAAGTGGCTTAACCGTAGGAGCGAACGCAAAAGCTTCAACTGGTCGACGTTCGACGGTATGCTTCGCTTCTACAATGTACTCGGCTATGAGCATATCAGAAATGAAGGCGTACAACTTAGTTTCTTGTCTAAGCCTGCCTGAACACGGAGGCGAGTTTCGGAGAAGAGCCCGGTACGGTAATTCCGTACGCCGGAATCTGTGGCGGGGACGTCGGGTAACCGGCGTTCCTACGCTGACGTGGAAATAGACCGGAACGAATTATTGATTGGCGGCGGCAAGTACATGAAAGTAGCACTTAAGAAAAAATCCATCGAGCAAAGCGCGCAGACATGCATGATGAGCACTCACTTAATCAAACAGTGGTGATTTCTGATTCCGTCTGAGGCAGGACAGGCGTCAGGGGCGCAACCTGCACGACTCGCCCAGCCGATCACGCGGAACAAGACGAGTGAAGTGTAGACAGGGAGCCGGAGCGCAGGGATGCGCGGAGACGATGCGCAGCACCCGGAGGGCACGGCACTGGACGTGCCGTGTCAATCACACGGACTGTAAGGGAGTGTCGTGCTCCCTAAAGCTGCATGCAGCGCCCCAAAGGCTTCGTCGAAGCGTTAAAGAGTTCGCGCAATGGCTCCGCAAACATTTGTCGAAGAGGACGCCTTGGTTGCTGAAAATGGTGAAGACGAAACTGAGAGGATTGCGGGAGTACTTCGGAGTACCGGGCAACTCGGTTGCGGTGAAGCAGATGCACGATCAATTCTATCGGACATGCTTCCGGTTCTTCAACCGGCGCAGTCAACGCAGAAGTTTCACCCGGCCGCGGTTCGCTCGTCTCTGGAATGCGTACAACGTATCTTCCTTGCGGCGGCTCTGTGACACAGGCGAGCAGAAGGGTCTCCTCCCCTCCTTGCGGTGACCTGATTGACCGGCGTGCCCACAAGGGCTCGGTGGTCACACGACAAGCGAATGCCACGAGGAGCCCGGTACACACTCGCTCACACCGTCCCGGCGTGGCTCTTTTGCGCCACCGGCGCGAGCATGCTTCGAGCGGCGGTCCATCTTGGACCGGTGTGCTCTTTAGCCGCCATGGCCTTCGAGTCCCCGCCCCACCTCACGCATGAATACCGAGAAACTTTTGCAACGATAGGATTTATTTAGAACAGGAACCTGTTGGATTTTATAGGATTCCGTCAACTGGGGATCATCCAGTTGAAACCCCATCTAAAAACGAGGCCGGGCAGGAAATAGCCCGGAACATAGGCGATTTGTCGGTTGAATATATTGTCTACTCGATAAAAAAGCCTGAATGTTTTTATCTGAACCGTTGTGCGAAGGCCCAGGTCATAGACGGGGCGATGCCAATAGTCGACGCCACCGTATGAAAGCGGTTCTCTTTCACTCCAATACCTAAAAGTCAAACCAATATTCAAATGATGGTTCCGTTCATTGGATCCGGTACTGAACGACAATGAACTGAGCGATTTAACGTAGGGTTTACGGTCGGCGAGTATCAACCGTGAACTAAGTGAAAAGCCGTGCCAGGGTCCGAAGAAAGGCGTGAACGACGCCGCATGGCGTGCCTGACGATATGGTGGGACGCCGTTGGGCCAAACATGCGAAACCGCTTTTCCATAATCGCCGACACCGCCGGTATCGGCAACGCCGAACATGGTGGTATAGCCCAGCGCGATCCCGGCTCGTTGATACTCCATACGCGCTTCCGCTCCGAAAGAGCGATAACGATCAAAGAGCGTGCCGGGGCTAATTTCAAGCGCGGTGTCATAGGGAACGGCTAAAGGCATGATATCCTGCAAAGCATACAGTCGGAATTCCTGGCCTCCCAGCGACACACCGGATTCCACGTGCCATTGCGACGCCGTTTCGGTCGAGTCATTTACATCGGCAAAAATATAGCCGACCTTGCCGGCGAGCTTAAGCCCACGATCTTTTGAGCGCTTATGCAAGGTGTAGCTTAAGGAAGGTGTTTGGCGGGTAATTATCCACTCGGAACCGTCGTAACGCTCTTTCTCTTTGCGCTCCAATTTGTAAGATATATCGACCGTATCATCGCCTCCCATCGGCAACGATGTCCCTATACCCACCCCGCCTTGCCGCATTTCGCCTCGGCCGGGCCGTCGAAAAGCCTCATCGGCGATAAGCGGCTCGGTTCGGTTCACTTCGGACCCAAAAAACACCTCGCCCCGTCCCAGCGCGGGGCCAAGCGGGATGTGGCTGATCCCCCCCCTAAAACGATGAAGATAATCGGTCACCTCTTCCCAACCGAGGTAGCCCCTATCAAGTGAATCCCTATATTCAAATGACTGGTCATTATGATAATCACCATACTTATAGCTTATAGCCGCCCGTCGCCCCTCACGACCGTCAAATTGCAGCCGACCGAATACGGAGTGTTCATTGGTCAGGGGATTGTAGCCCTCGTGCGAATGATAGGTTGAATCAAGCCCAAGCCGTTCGTACACGGAACTGTAAAAGCCGTGCATTCCTCCATCCGAGTGATCGTAATCATCACGGATGAAGCTCCGGAAAGTCGACATGATTCCCAAGGATAAGCGCTCGGTAAGTGGTCGTGCGAAACGAACATCCAATACATTTTCTTCGAAAATCGCTCCAATGCCGCCTTCCCAAAGCGCTACCGTTTCGGGAGCGGGCTTGCCCGAAGGATGCGGATTGAGCCGCAGGATTCCGGGCGCTTGGTAATCAACGGCGCGCAACTGCGAGGACGCGAAATGATCCGTACCCAAAATCGTACTCGCATAATCGGCAAAAAAGCCGCTGCCGGCATGCAGAGTCGTGTGGGCGGCGGGCAAACCCATGTAGAGTGTTCGGT
>WJJU01000278.1 GCA_014729595.1 Chitinivibrionales bacterium | reverse complement strand
GTATAGGTACGAACAGTAAATTGACTTCGTGCTTATCCAAATAGGCTTTCAGGTCCTTGAGGTGCGGGATCGGGTTCTTGTCTTTCGGTTGATCAGCCAAATCGCCACCGGTTGAGTATTCGAGCGATTTGCGGAAAAAGACCCAGTCATCCTTCCCCTCAATGCCCATCTGTTCTTCGGGGAGCTTTTCCAGAACGGCTTTTTGTGCCTCGACATGTTTTGCCGCGCTTTCGGCCCATTCCTCGTAGTCGCCGCCATGATTCTTAAGTTCCTTGGCGAACCGAGCGTTGTTTGTTTTAAAATTCTTCGAGACGGTGGTGTCGCGCTTTTTGTTCTCAATCGCCGTGCCGCCGCCTGTATCTTCTTCATCTGATTCGGCTTTTTTCAGCCCCTCAACGACATACACATTATATACCGGTTTCTTGATATCACCGGTCGGCCGACCGCGCACGACGGCAATCGGGTCCTCCACCGTAACCTTGCGCATGGTCCGCTTCACTTTTCTTTCGGTATGCTCGTCGGGCCATGTCCCCTCGTTTTCCAAAATATCGGTGTTCTTGGTGGGGTACCAGTACGAAGCGAGTTCGGTGATCCAGTCGATCACCTCTTGTCGGGTTAATACCCGCGCCATATACTCCTCGCGAATCCACTCAAACGCCTTTCGGCGATTTTCCGGTTCAATCCGCTCAAGTGAAAGCCGTCCGTAAATCTCCCGAATACCATCGTCGTTTTCATCGGTCACGGTCTTCTTGATAAATTTTACCCACGGTCTGAACTCCACACGGACCCACATTTCAGCGCCGTCGTCCGTTTCGTGCAGGTAAGCCGCGACAATCTGCTGGTACGCTTCGTACACTTCGGGATCGTTCCATTTGTAACCGTTGAGGTTCCCCGTCACCAACTGGAACCCTGGATCTTTTACCACCTCCCACAGCGCTTTCTTCAGCGGCTCCCACGCCAACGGATTTGCCTTTTCCTCTTTAGTCAAAGGTGTCTCGTCGATTGAATTGCACGGATTTTCGAGTAACCCGCCAAAGGTTATTTCCGAAAGAACGACCTTATCCTTTGGTGCCTTCGGTTTGAATTTTTTCTTTTCGTACCAAATCGGATTGGCGGTATAGGCCGCGTAATCTAGATTTGCCCGGGTAGGCTCGAACACCCTTCGTACCATGGCGTTTGACTTTTTTCGGTTGAATTTGGGCACCAACTCTTCATAGGGTGCCGGCGCCGCAAACCCGCGTGTCGTTAGTATGGCGAAAAGGGCAGCCGTAATCATGGATTTCATCATCGTGCAACTCCTTGGATTGTTGATCAGTGGGCCTTCTTCTTTGCGCTGTTGAGCCCGAACCGCCTCATTTATGGATAACGGGCCATCATGAGCGTATGCAAGCCTACGGTGCGACGGATCAGAGTTCAAGGTCTTTCCAGCCTTGAGCCCCAAATCTCAGGTCTCGCTCGACAAATTCCCAAATAACCAGTTTTTTATTCCGCAAGAGACCTTTTTTCCGTACAAGCCACTCTCGGACAAGCGTCGACGCACCACCGTCGTTATAGTGGTATCCGACGGGCTTTTGAAGTTCATGGGCTAAATGGGCGACCCACCCCGCCGAGAACGGGGCATCTTCCTGATATATCCGCGTAAAACTGTCGCCGATAAGCAAGATTTCGGAAGTGCGGGCATACTGCCCTTTCATCGTATGATAGAGCCGCTTGGCAAGGATGGTGCCGGCGGGATCACGCCGGACATGAGAAACCTGATAGCATGTTGTTGGTTCGAGCGGAAATTTCATGGTCAAATTGCGCACTTCGAAGCCCGGCAACGTGGTCATTACTCCCACGTCACCTTCACGCTGAACCGATACGGTGTCTATCATGAATTCAACGGTGCTTGGGCGATACCACGGATACTGCTTGACCCGATCAGCAACTACTTTAGCAGCAAGCTGCAGCCCGCGCGGACGCCAGTGTGTGTCGGTAGCCAGGTACAGCGAGTCACCAACTTCCGGATCAATCTTTCGAGCTTCGGCAAACGGGCCAAACAGGTCGACGGCATTCACGCCGGCGTCGCGCAATTCGCGAATAAACTGAACTGAATGAGAAATTTTTCCGGCCATATCGGGACTGATCGACGGATTGAGCAAATCCGGATAAATCGAGGGTTTGCCCGGAACTATTACGACCAGCAGATCCACTCCTTGCTTGCGAAGTTTCTCCTGAAAGCTGACGATCGTATCGACTACGGCATCCCTGACAACGTTTCCGGTATAGTCAACAACCACCGAGCCTCCCACTTTGGGTCTCGACCGACTCTCGGTGACGTGAGGACGCACCAAGTACTCATAGCCCGGCTTGTAAAAAAGCCACCCTTTCTCACCGCGCACCGCTTTGGGGCCGACATCACCCAGCAATACATACCGAAGGTATTGCATGGGCGGCCGCAATGCGTTGGCAAATACCGACGTCTCTTCGATTTCGCTCTCATAGGCACGAAGGTATTGGCGGGAGAATGCGGTGTAGCGTACAAAACTTTGTAAAGCGAGGACCGGAGCCTTTGCCGGCCCGGGGGCGGGAAACTTCTTTTCAAGCCGCGAGGTTGTCGCCCGCACTTCTTTAAATTCGGCCTTCAATTCATCCAAAGCGGCCTCATTCGCGGCCGATTCGTACAATTCCTTGAGTTCGGCATGAAGAGCCGCAACACGCTCATATTTTTTCTCGACCGGCTCGACCAGATTGTCGACCAGCATGAACAGCGGATTCGCCATCTCTTTGGCGTCTTCACCGGAAGTATCCACCCGAACGTGTCGATTTACATTCATAACTTCACGCCGAATATCATCCGCAAGAAACAGGGCCTCTTCGATTACCATCTCGGCATCGTAATAGTCCCAGTCTTCCGCTCGATCAGCATCCTCCCCGGCGGCATCTCCCGCGGAAAGATTCACGGCCGGCGCCCGCGCTTTAACACCGCGGTCTATCTCAGCTTCGACCGTGTCCAGTTTAGCTTGAAGCTTATCGAAGAGAGCGGCAATCTTGTCCGCCCGACGATGCGGTGTGACAAATATGTCGGCAAACACATCGAAAAACTGCACCGCTGGGCGACGCCTGTTTTCCGTTTGCAGATTTTTGTTGATTTCCACGATCGCCTGAACAATGCCGACTCCGTAGATAACCAGCAGAAAAAAGCTTACCAGAGCGATATTCTGATTTCTTGTCATCTGATCATTCACCTTCTCTGTTGAGCCCCCGAAACGGCGCGTTGGCGTTCATCCACCACTTCCACTTCCTTTGCTCCATGCAATCCGTTCTTACGATGGATTTCGATGTTTGAATCCCCCCGATACCTTCAGCCCCGGGAACATGTATGCTCTTGTCGACTCCAATTGTTAGAATTGGAAATACAGGAACGGACTGAATGCCTGGGTGAACATCATAACAATAGTTACGAAAAAGAGCGCCATAAGCACGGCAATTTTGACCGGCGTAAGCTTCTTTACCCACTCAAACGCCTGGACGGGCTGATAGGCAAAGAAAGCGCAGATCAAAATTTCCACAACATGCTGCAGGCTGAACACCTCGGCCCGCAAGAGCGGTGCCGAAGCGGATGGTCCCACCATGCCGATCATCGCCCCCCAATACCGAAACGTCTGATCAAGGGTCGGCGCCCGAAACACCACCCAGCCCAAGAGCACAATCATGTTTGTAATAACGATTCGCGGGAGTAATGGAAGACCGCGATAAATTGCTTGCCTACCCATCGTGCGCTCCCAAATCAATAAGACGCCGTGAAACACTCCCCATACGATAAACGTCCATTGCGCACCGTGCCAGACACCGCACAGGAACATTGCCATGGCGAGATTGAAATACATCCGCGATTTCGAAACCCGGTTCCCTCCCATGGAAATGTAGAGGTAATCCCGTATCCAGGTTGAAAGCGAAATATGCCACCGATTCCAAAAGTTCGAAATACTGTCCGCGCGGTAAGGACCGTCGAAATTCTTGATAAACTCAAAGCCCATCATACGCCCAAGCCCAACAGCCATATCAGAATAAGCGCAGAAATCGAAATAGATTTGAAAGCTGTAGGCCAGTGCGCCCCACCATGCCGTCATAACCCCCGGGCCGTCCGCGGCAAATACCGCGTCGGCAACCGGAGCGGCTCGGTCGGCCAATAAAATTTTCTTCGCCAAGCCCATGATGAAAATGGCGACCCCGCTGGTGAACATACTCAGCGAATGTTTACGATACGAAAGCTGCTCCGCAACGGTGTTGTAGCGAATAATCGGGCCCGCGATCAACTGCGGAAACAGTGCGACAAAGCAGGAGAACGTTCGCATGTCCTTCACCGGCGGCGCATCGCCGCGCCACACATCGATCGTGTAGCTCATTGTTTGGAACGTATAGAACGAAATACCAATAGGCAACGTGATATACATGATACGGAACATGTTTTCACCACCGCCGAGTAATTCAACGAGGTGATTAACATTCTCCATCGTAAACATGTAATATTTAAAAAAGCCCAGCAGTCCCAGGTTCACCGCCATGGATATGGCAAGCGCGGAATTTCGCATGGCCTTTTTCCGGCTTTCGCCTTGCAAACCCAACGCGCCGAAGATGGCGCTAAAGACAACAAAGAAGGGATAAAAGATATTTACACGACCGAATTCCTCTTTAAGCGCCGCGGGCGAAGCGGCCGTCTTGAGGTCTTCGAGTGTTTCCGGTTTCGATATCGCCCTTCCACAAGCATAATCGACAATCGTCGACACCCACATGAGCACAACAAACCACGGCTCGAACCACCCGTAAAACACGTAACTGGCAATCGTGATGAGCAGATTAAGCCAGCTCAGCGAAACACGGGTGGCCACCAGCCCATAATACAGCATGAGGGTAATGGGCAGAAAATAAAAGAGGAAAAAGTGCGACGAAAAAACCATGCGCTCGCGTTCCTTTCAGTATCGGTGGTGACCGGTACCCCTACTGCGCTACGTCGGCCTTAAGCGCATAGAATTTGGGGTCCTCGCTATCGAAGTACTCATCCTCCATCGCCTCGTTCCAAACTTTGCTTATTGGTGATACGAGCACCAAACGCTGTTTGGAACCTTTCTCGAATTTTTTTACGTTCCCGTCAACATACTCGTCCATTTTGTCGTCGACCTGTGAACGCGGGATAAGCGGATTATAGTGCCCCACCAATATTTCCCTACCGTCATAATCGCCCTTCTCGACATCGAGAACGCGATATTTCATCACGTACACATAGTTGTAAAGATCGTTGGGCGGGAAGGTCCCCGGAATTTCGACAACCCGTGCGGTAATCACCAAGGTATCGTCTCCACCACCCTCTTCGGCTGATTTAGCCGCGACAAGATACTTGTCGGCCTTCTTCGCATCGCCTTCGGCAAACACTGCACCGACCAGCATAGAAACTGCCGCCGCCGCGGTAAGCATAATGGCAAAACGTTTCATAAGAAACCTCCTTAGTCCGGCAAAGCCGGCAAATCAATGATTATCTTCCGTCCCGCAAAGCGGGGATTGAGTTACGTGGTTTGCGTATTCCTATTCCGTGAACACTTTCATTCGGGACATTTTGCTCAAGGCCCTCTCCGGCCCTTGGACCCGGTAATGAAAACACCCACGACATCTTCCCCGATCCCCCCCCTGCGGGGGTCCGGGCTATTTTTGGTTTTTGATACAAGTGTTCCATAACAGGCCGCGAACGGCGGCGGCCTGGTCGACTACGATCCACGGCATAGCCCCTCAAACAGCCTCTAACGCCTTCGCCGCGCCGAATAGCGTTCAATTGACTGCGTGTTGCCCGGTCGTACTCCGGTGGACCGAAGTTCCGCAAAGCGGGACGTAGCCCAGGGGGGGCGAACCTTTTGCGCCGCTAACACCGACATCTTCCGGCATACCGGAACGCTTTAGATCATTATGTTTATACCACACGCGGGAAACATTCGGGTAGTTTCTCGGTCACCTTTGCCGGGCAGTATCCTAAATCCACTATTGCCTCCGACGGGTCAAGATCGGCGTCTTGCGTTACCCCCGCGATTACCGGCCATCGTAGCGGAGGATTTCGCATAAACCGGCTTAGCAGGCGCGCCGCAATCGTACACAGCCATACGGGGATTGGAATGATCGGCTTGTGCGGAGTTCCCGTGAGACGAAGGCAGAGCCGCGCAAAATCGCGCATCGAAAGGGCCTCTCCCCCGCTTAAATTGTACGTCTTCCCTCCCGTGCGATTATTGTCGGCTATCGCCCGTAACCCTTCAACAAGGTCACCGGCAAATACCGGTCGTTTGAGCGCCCGGCCGGCACCGATAAACGGTATGACCGGAAACCGCCGCAAATAATCGAGAAACAGGTCGAACTCCAAGCCCCCCCGGCGATCATACACAAGCGTTGGTCGCACGATGGTATACGTCAACCCCGAAGATCGAACGATCCGCTCGCACTCCCGTTTTGATAGAGAATACGGCGTCGCTTTGGGATAGACTACCGAAGCCGAGGAAACATGGATAAAGTGCTTTACTCCGTGCTTCACGGCATCGCGCACGACATACCGTGTTCCCGCGACATTTACCTTTCGGTAAATATCGGGATCCGAAGCGATTATAACCGCGGCAAGATGGTAAACCGTCTCCATCCCCTCACACAATCCGAACACATCGTCTTTGTTGGCGATGGAACCGGTGCGTATCTCGGTGGTCCATTCCCTTACGCGGGGAATTCCCGGATCGTTCGGTAGAGCGAAAACACGCACCCGCTTCCCGCTTTCGGCAAGCATTCGCACCAATACGCTTCCCATTACCCCCGTTCCGCCGGTAACAAGAACCATCAAAGCCTCCGATATGTTCCCGCGAGGTATTTGAGCATCACGCCGACGACACGCAATCCGTAGGAAAAGGGATTGAGGTTCGAAACCTCGCCGGCGTATCGCGTAGGAATCGGGCGCTCGCCGACACGCATGCCGCGTGCTCTGGCGCAGGCGATCACTTCCAAATCGAAGTCAAAGCTTCCGCTTAGCCAATCGAACGGTATACGCAACAGTGCATTGCGACTGTAAAAAAGGTACCCGCTGTGGTAGTCGGTCATTTTTAAACCGAACACGATATTCTCAAAGAACGTCAGGATCTTTCCTGCAACGAATTTGTAAAGCGGCATTCCGCCCCGAAGAGCGGTGCCCGAAGCGATCCGTGAGCCTTGAAGGATATCGTAGCCCTCCGCCACCATCGCCTCCATGAATGGAGGAATCGACTCGGGCGGATACTGTCCATCGCCGTGCAGGCAAACAGCCGTCGCCGCGCCCGTCTTCCGGCTTCTTCGCAATCCTTCCCGAACTACCGCTCCGTAACCGCGGTTTTTTTCAAAAAGCACCGGCTCAATTTTCGGGTTGTCGGCGGCGATGCTTTCAATCACCTTCCTCGTCCCATCGTGCGAGCCGTCATCGATGATCCAACAGCGAATCACCTTCTCCCACACGGGCTTCGGTATCCGCTCGATCACCGATTCTATATGCGCCGCCACATTGTAGGCCGGCACAAATATACAAAGTTCTGCTCCCGCGTCAACCTGCCTTTCCGTACGCACAGGCTTCGCGATACTCCCGAATATAATGGCTCATAGTCGCACGAAGAGCCGGTTCGAGCGCCGTACAGGGCTCCCAGCCCAGACGCTCTCGCGCTTTCGTGATGTCAGGCACTCGCCGGTCCGAGTCTTCGTATCCGGGCCCATAGAACGCTCTACCACTTACCTGTTCGACTTCGACCTCTTCACATTCCGGACACAATTCCCGGTACAGCGCGATCATGGTCTCCGCCAACCCGGCGATCGTGGTCTCGTTTTCGGGATTACCGACATTGAATATCCGCCCCTTCGCCGCCTCCGCATGATTCAATATGGCCATGACGGCATCCACCGCATCATCAACATAGGTAAAGCAACGGCGATTCTTTCCGCCGTCCACCAATTGTATCGGCTTGTGCTTGAGAAGCGCCTCCATAAAACAGGCCAGCACCCGCGGTGTCCCCTCACCGTCAACCCCCGGGATAAAATCCATCCGGGGACCGATAAAGTTGAACGGGCGAACAATCGTGTATTCCAGATCTTTTTCGAACGCGTAGGCGAACATTACACGCTCCAAGAGCTGCTTTGCCGAAGCATAACACCAGCGCTGAGCCTTGATCGGCCCCATTACAAGTGGTGATGTATCTTCGTTAAGCACATACCGCGACTCATCGACCGTACCCCGACTTTCTTCGGGCATAAAACTAGATACCGTCCGCCCATATACTTCACTGGTAGAGAAATGAATCAACCATTTCCCCATCTCCGCACACATCCGCACAAGCTCCAAGGGCCTCGTGAAATTGATATCGATCACATCGAGAGGGATCGTAGTATAGAGCGATGGATTGCATAACGCTACAAGCGAAATGACAATATCGGCCCGGCTCACATACTCACGCACCGCCACCGTATCGTGCACGTTCAGCTCGACAAATTCGAACCGATCGTGCGAAAGGTACCCTGCGATCTTCGCCGATGTCAGATCGATTCCACACACCCGGCACGATGAATCACTCAGCAACCGCCCAAGAAGGTGGGAGCCGATGAATCCGCCGCATCCGAGGATGCAGATGGTTGGGTTGTCTGGAGCATTCATGTGTTCTGGTCGAATTTGTTTGTGCATTACTTAAGCATTAATACCGGATTACGCGACGTGATTTGCATACCGCATCAGCCAATATCCTCGTTAAAACATCGTCGCTTTCATGCCGACGCCAACAGTCCAGCTTTGACGCAGATCACTCCAGTCCGGACCGTCCCATTTTTTGAATGGTTCTTCATTATATCGATCTTGCGAATCGGGTTCATTGGCCTTGTCGCTGATCGGCAGCGAGACCGCAAAGAAAATTGGGAACTTGTGACGGGACCACTCGAGGCCGTAATTGAGTGAAGCATTCCATGCTTTGTGATCCGGGTCTGGAAAAGGATTATACTCCGATGCTGAAAAGCCGGGAATCCATGCCACACCAAGCGGTGCGCTAAATGTTACGCCCCACGAATGGACATAATGATCGATGCCTCGATACCCAAAATAGACCGAAGCATTTACGCTGGGAGGAGTATAAGCTCCGAGATCGTTTTCGCCGTATGGCTTGAATACGTACTCATATCGCTCTTTTTGCTCTTCATCCATGTATTCAAAGTCTTTAGACAAGTTAACGAACCGATCTTCCGCATCTTCATCGGAAGTGATGTATTGGTTTTTGCCCTTGAAATTTAGTGCCATGGGATGCGAATAACCAGCATCGAATAACCATATCCCATCGATAACATCTTTGGAATAACTCAAGGTTACTGATGGTGCCCACAGTCCTCCGCCTTTTTGAAGACTGCTGCTTAGAAACTGCTTTTGATTATCGGTACCCCGCTTGATATCGTATTGTCCTGTTGGCATTGTCAAAGCAAATGATAGTGAGTACTGCCCCGACATTCCAAACGCTTTCGACAAATCCAGGCTGACATCGCCAAGACCGCCACTGATCTCCGTGCGAGGAGGTTCGTTTGTTTGGGGTTGATGGTTACCGATCTTTGAGACAACCGGCACGGTAAGGCCAAGAGTTGTTGTGTAGGTTGGCTTCATGCTCAGGCGCGTCTTTACCTGCTTGTGGCGGTAGTTCTGCCCTATCGTTGCTGTGTACATTACCTCTGCATCGATCAAACCACCGCTCACGCCCATACCAACCCACTTTACACCACCGCCGCCACCGCCGGAGCCGCCCGCTCCACAGCCACCGACGCTATGCCATGGTGCATACCCCGGCAGACCGGGTTCATCGCGTATTGCGGCATTCGATTTTTTTTGATTTTTAGCAAGATGAACGCTAAATATCGGATATGCCGCGCATCCAATTAAGCACAACACCACGACGGTCCCGAATGCTGATCGAGTCTTTGCGGTCCTAAATAACAAATTCATATCCCTCAACTCCTAGGTCAGATTAACTTTCCTACCTTAATTTTGATGGTCTTTCCCGACGTTGTTCTCAATAGTTGGGCTATTGAGTCACGACAAAAAGGTCGGAGTACGCCTCGACAGATTCGTCGTTATAGTCATAGATACGTAAAAAACATTGATCTCCCGCTTGAGACGGCAGAACAGTCCATTCGAGCGAGGTTGCCTGAGAGGGAACGATGGCCCTTGTAGTCAGTTGCTCCCAATTCTTTCCAGCATCTGAGCTAAACATTACTACTACGCTACTCACATTAGTGGAATTGACCGCCCACTGAACGGTTACCGTCTCGCCCACCTTCACCGTGTCGCCGGCAGAAGGGTACAGCATCGCAAGTGGATCGTTAGAAACAGGATCATCGACCCCGCTCACCCATAAAGATGGAGTGGAGGTATTATCCAGGATGTTGCCATTGCGGTTCAACTTAAGCAGATTCTTCTCCTCGAGATCAACAATGACTCCGTCTGCGGTGGAGGTGCTGATCATGCCTAAGGCGGCGATAAAATTAGGATGATTTGACCAATCCGGATCCTGCCATTCCGAGTAGCCAAAATCACCCGACATCACACTATTGGTTGCCGCATTATTCACATCAGCGAAAATGATTGCCGCGTGCTGCTCAATGCTCTGTGTAAAACCATTCAACTTCTGTGGTCCTTGGAAGTTAAGAAACAGCATCTCGTGGGGATTATTGGGATCAGTGGAAATTGCGGGATTGCATACCTGCACTCCTTCATTGATTTTTATCAGATTATTGCTTTCAAGATCATAGAACGCCGCATCGTAGTACCCGGTACACAAGAATTTCCCGTCGCGAGAGAGCCCCCCTGTCATAGCAACATTGGCCAGCTCAACCGCAGAGCCGATTGTCGGATTTGATCCCCCCAACGTCACTGGTCGACGATACGTCTTGCCTTGCCCCTCCGCAATATTTTCTACCAGGAGTTCATCACAATAAACTATATAGACATTCCCAACCGAATCCTTCCACCAATGCGGCTCACCTCCATTTTCGTCCACCAGCACCGGCTCCGCATCAGGGCTTAACTCCTGAACGTAGGCACCTCGTGGCGTATTGCCCGACCTAAGGAAATAGGTAACATAGCTTCCGTCCGGTGAGATAAGTGGACTATCAGCAAAAATATTGTCCATGCCGGCAGGCTTTTTTAGCCGTACCGCTTTTGGTGCATCCTGAGCGAAGTCCACAAAGTAGACCCATGGAGAATTCGATCCGTTAACCGTAGTCTTGAGAGTATAGGTGAATTTGACTTCGCTGGTTCCGACAAAACCCTCGATCTCTTGTTTGCTTGCCCATTGTGGTTTTAGTTCTCGTTCCGGTGAAGCATATTCTGTCGGCGAATAACACGACCACACCAGCGCGCCGCACAGCCCGGCTATTGCCGTCGTGACCGCAATATTGCGAAAACGTTTTGTACTCATAGCAGATCTACTCCTCATAAGCGTGACAGGTTTTGCTTTCATTGCACAAACTTACGACATTTTACCCGATCATGCACAATTAATTCCGACCTCGGTTTAAGCCGTTAAATAGCAGTAATGACCGATACCAAATAAATTACTTTGCTGTTCTGAGCCGGAAATCTTATTACGAGAAACCGCCCCCGAGTTTTGCCGATCTCTTTCGCCCCTCCTCAAAAACACGGCCGCTACGTTATTCATCCACGGCACATGAAATCCCAAAATACAATCCGGTCGGAATAAATGGATAGTTT